>JAJRXD010000118.1 GCA_024276465.1 Deltaproteobacteria bacterium | reverse complement strand
TACAACTTTCTGTCCGGATTCAGACCCGGGGGTTTGTGAAATTACCATAGTACCCGCAGAAGCCACCATCTGCCCGATTGTTGATACAACCTGCCCGCAGATATCCACCCAGTGCCCTGCAGGTTCCTGCGTAGTTCCCTGCGATGCTGACATTGACCCTACCGGATCTTCAGCCGGCAAAGTTGATATTTTTGATCTTTTAGTAATGAGGCTTGACTATAACCACACTGGATGCGACCCTCTTGATCCTTTAAACTGCTGCCCGGCTGACATTGACACTACCGGATCTTCAGCCGGCAAAGTTGATATTTTTGATCTGCTAAAAATGAAGCTTGAATATAACAGAAACGACTGCGGGCCGCGCCTTCCACCCTGCACATTTCCGTGATGCCATTATAAATGGCAAAACAAAAAGGCAAGGTCTTCTTGACCTTGCCTTTTTAACTTGATTTTTGCTTATAACTTATAATATTTATGATTTATCTTTAACCATGACAAGGAGGAAAAAATGAAGAGACTGTCAATTGTTTTTGCGGTAGTAGCTGTTTTTGCACTGATCTCAACTGCTGTATTTGCACAAAGTCTGAATTTTGACTTTAACAGTGACGGGATATATGATACGTCATGGGACCTGATTCCGCCTCCGCCAGGAGGCGATACAGTGCAGGTGGAAATCTGGCTTGATGACTGGGATACCAGCCCCTGGGCAGGAGAAAAACTTTTTGGGGTAAGTTTCTATTTCTACTATAACAATACCAATATACAGATCAATTCCGTAACCCCTAATGATTCAAATAATGGGGGACCATTTGATCCGACTTTTACTTCTATCGAGGACCTTGGAGGGGGAAAGTATAACCTGGTGCTTTCTCATTTTAACTGTGTTTCAATTACGGATAAAATGCTGCTTTTCACCCTCGTACTTGAGGGCATAGCTGCTGGCAATTCTGACATTTCTGCAACACTCGATTTTCCGACAGGTATTATAGTGCCTGCCGGACCCACATGTTCATCAACTCATAATGAGAATGCCTCTGATGGAAATGCAACAATTTATCAAAGTGAATGCAGCATTGATCAGGATTGCTGGAATTTCAGCTGGTGTGACGGAATTGAAACCTGTGCAGGGGGGATTTGCCTGGCCGGTACATTGCCCTGCCCGGATGATTTTGACAACTGCACAGATAACTGCGTGGAGGCAGACCCTCCGGTAGAGTCAAACCCTGGCACATGCAATGTCTGCAATGCCACGGGGCTTTTAGACCCCTGCTGCTCAGACAATGCCTGTCTGGGCGAGCCTGTCTGTACAGTTGCAATTACAGATTATTATGTGGACGGGGATAATGGCAGCAATGCAAACGACGGCTTAACTCCAGGCACTGCCTGGAAAACAATCACCCATGCTCTGAGCCAGGATAACGGCACTGAAAACAGTCAAGTTGTAATACATGTTGCTGCCTCCACATATGATACAGTAATGGGGGGTGGAGATGCCGAGACTTTCCCCCTGATTATGAAAGAGTATGTTTCCCTGGAAGGTGCAGGCTACAAAGGCACTATTATAAATGCCGGGCTGACAGGGAGTGTTATCAGGGCAGATCAAACAAATAATTTTTCCATAAACGGTTTTACCATTACAGGAGGATCCGCACTGAAAGGCGGCGGTATCTATCTGCAGTATTCTTCACCTTCTATAAGCAACTGCAGCGTTACAGGAAATATTGCGACCTATTTAAACGGTGGGGGCATATACTGCAAGCAATCTTCTCCTGAAATCATAAACTGTCTTATTACCGGCAATTCAGCAGGTCAAAACGGAGGAGTAATTGCATGCGGCGACCACTCTTCCCCGGTTATTACCAACTGTACCATAGCCGACAACACAGCCGGAGACGGATACCTGGAAGGCGGGGGATCGATCTACTGCGGTAACAACTCCTCACCCCCTGTCACAAACTGCATTCTCTGGGGCAATTACCCTGATCAGATATATGCAAAAATTGCAGATGGAGCAATTCCCTCCTTTAACTACTCATGTATAGAGGGTGGATACACCGGCACTGGAATCGTAACCACTGATCCTGATTTTCTTGGCAGTGGAGATTATCGTCTTTCTTTTGGCTCTTCATGCATTGATGCTGCTAACAGTGTTGGAGCCCCTGCAACTGATATAGATGGAAAAGCGCGATACGATGATGCGACCACCCCTGACAATGGCACAGGCCCTGTTACGTTTTATGATATTGGGGCATATGAATATCAGGGAGATACTGATGAAGACGGGGTTAAGGAAGACGGCGATGGTAGCGGAACAGCTGGTGACAACCCATGCACAGGTGGCGCAACACAAAATTGTGATGACAACTGCATGCTTGTGCCCAATGGACCTGATTCAGGAACCTGTACTGCAGGCAATATTGGCAGTCCATGCCTTAGTGACGCTGCATGTGGGACAGGGGGTTTTTGCAGCATGCAGCAGGAAGATTCCGAAACCGATGGCGTTGGAGATGTCTGTGATAACTGCCCTGACACACCCAATGGCCCGCTTCTGGGCGTATGTGCAAAAGAATTGATACCCGGATTTCCCACAGCCACCCAGGATAACTGCACCAGTGATGTCGATTGTACATTAAACGGGTTTTGTATCAAAACCCAGGTTGATGTTAATGGAAATGACATAGGGGACGCATGTGACTGTTATTCGGATTTAAATGGCGATGGAACAGTTGACATCTTCGACCTGTTAATAATGAAAAATGAATATGCCAGAAATGACTGCAATACCATTCCATGCCAGTCTGACATCAATGGTAACGGAGTTGTAGAGATCCTTGACCTGGCAATAATGAAAAACGAATATAACAGGACAAACTGTCGCGTGCTTCCGTAAGACAAAAAAGTGCGGGCAGGCAAGAATGGGATAAAAGTTGTACTTCTAAAGCAGTAAAAATTTCAAGTTACAAAAAAAAGGCAGAACTTTTGACAGTTCTGCCTTTTTTTGTTTTTTCATTAAAGAAATATTTGCTTCAACCGAGCTATGTATGGTACTTTACCGGGAAACCCTGATTCTTAAAACAGGTTAAACCGAACATTGTTTATTGTTTCAACACAACACAGTATTACTCCCGCTTTCGAGGCAATAACAGTCCCTCTACACTGGGATGCCTTCGGAAAAGTAAAATAAATTCATTATCTGTGGAGATGCGAAAATGAATAATCCAAAAAATTATCGCTGTCTGTTTTTACTTTATTCACTGGCCTTTTTATTGCTTTCCTGTAGTACAACAACTAAAGCAGAATTAAAAAAGGCACAACCGGACCGGCAAAAGAGTGCAAACAAACAAAAATCAGTTCCAGCTTTTTCCATAAAAAGTTCAGTAATTGATATGGGATCAGACAGGAAAGTACCGGGCGATCAAAAAAATGAAGCAACTGCCCGGGAAGATTTACCCCAAATATCCTTTGATTCTCCACATTTTGACTTTGGAGAGGTTTTTGAAGGTACTGACGTTTTCCATTCCTTTACGGTTAAAAATACAGGCACTGGAATGCTCCGGATAAAAACCGTAAAGCCTGGCTGAGGCTGCGCAGTAGCCACGTTTTCCGAGGCTATACCCCCCGGTCAGGAGGGAAATATAACTCTAAAAATCAATACAAAAAACTTAAGCGGGAATATTAAAAAATCAGCAAAAGTTATTTCAAATGATCCTGATACACCGGAAACATCGATTTCTCTCAATGTCCATGTAAAGCAGTATATCGGCGTCACACCAGGCATTAAGATAAAATTGCAGGGATTCTACGGAGACAGACCCAAAAAGAAAGTGATTATCACTTCCTATGAACCCCTGCCTTTTGAGATCACGGAAATAAAATCAAATATTGATGATAAAATAAAATATAAGCTTGAAAAATTACAGGAGCCTGAAAAATACGCTTTAGAGATCAGCATACCTGGAGGTATTAAAGACTCTTTTCGTGGAAAACTGCTGCTAAAAACCAACAGTGAGAAAAAGCCTGAGTTTGAAATTCTTATTTTGGCAATCATGGACAACAGCCTGAATATAGTCCCTAACTATGTGTATTTCGGGGTGATTGATATCAGCAGTAAAAATGTTGACAAAAAGAGTTTAGAGAGAACAGTCCGTATAATTAAAGCTACCAGTGAGGACTTCAGGATAGAGAAAATTGAATCAAGCGCTGACTGGATTGTTACAAAAACTGAAATCAGTAATAATGGTGAAAATTACACTGTTGTTATCCGGCTGAACAGAGAGAAATTACCAAAAGGCAAATTCAGGAAGAAAGTAACTGTTCATTCAAAAACCGGTAACAGACATGAAACAGGCTTTGTTATCGTTGAAGGCAAGGTAAAATAACAGGCATCAAGGAAAGGCACAGAGTTATACAGGCACAGGCACAAAGGATTAAAAAAGCAGGTCGTAGATCCCGGGCTTGTCCCGGGACACAGAGGGGGTAGGAGCGCATTTATGCGCGAAAGGATTGAGAAAAAGGCATAAAAAATCTTGACTACAATAAACCAGGGCACAGAGCCACACAGGGATAAAGTTTACAAACCCCCGACTCTCCTGTTGAACAGGGGCAGATATGACAATTTTTTATTCTGCTCTCTGCATTTTCTTTGTGACCATGACACTTTGTGCCTGTCCCTTCTCCTAATTTACCTCAAAAACTGCCTTGATTTTTTCAACAAAGGGGTTCTCTGCAGCAATAATGCTGGTTTGAACTTCGATTATCCACTGGCCTTTCGTGGCCTCCTTTTCAATGCACAAAGGCACCAGGATAAAACCAAAGGCTTTAAAAGTCTCTCTTTCAGCAGACAGCACCACACCGCTGGAGTTTTCGTCAGGGCCATCAATAGTTATTGTGCTTAAACTGTTGTCAAAATTATCACCACCCTTACTCCTCAGAACCAGCCATGTACACCTGCTTTCTCTGAGCGCAGGCCTTAATAATTCCCTCTGAATACTCAAGGCAGCTGTTTTTTGAAGTCCCCAGCATTCATCCATCTCCTCCATGCAAACCTCTTCCAAACCACAAGGTGTTTTTCCATCAACACACTTTTCATTCACACATTTCTCTTCACCATTGCAGAATTTTCCGTCATTACAGTCTGAATCTGATGAGCATTCAGATTCCGGACCTGGCATTCCAGGAATGCATATATCACTGTTCTCATCACAGGTTTCATCCAAACCACAGGGGCTTGTTCCCTGCTGACATCTGCCTGACACGCATATCTCCTCGCCATCGCAGAAATTGCGATTATCACAGTCTGACTTGTACACACATTCAGGATCGGGTTCCGGAGCCGGGGGGGGGGCAGCAGGGCTTCCACCAGGGCTTTCACTCCCTCCTGTGCTTCCTTCAGTCCCGCTGCTTTCTCCTCCACTGCTGCTGCCAAAAGGTGTTTCATCACACACATTTCCTGTGCCGTCATTATCAAAATCATCCTGCTCAAAATTTTCAACATCAGGGCAGTTGTCACAGGCATCCCCTATGGTATCATTATCAGTATCTGCTTGGGAAGGATTATAGAGGGAAGGGCAGTTATCCGCCCCGTCACAATGCTGAGCATCCCATCCTGGATTGCATACAGCGTCACAATCATCATCCACGTTACAGCCTGAACACACTTTCGTCTCCGTATTACAGGAGCATGCTCCCCACTCGAGGGGATAACAAAATGCGCACGGTTCTTCGGAAACCCTGCATTCATCATTATCCTCATCACAGTATTCCATTCCATTACAAAACATTCCGTCATCAGGGCATTTCTCCATGCTCTGGCAGGACCCCTCAACACAGGTTTCATTATCAAAACACCACAACCCCTCATTACAGTCAGCAGGTACAGTACAGTTATCAAAACAGAATTCACCCGGCGTTGATACTGCTTTCAGAAACTGCGTATTGTTATCTGAAATCTCCACATCTTCAACATTGATTTTCCTGCATTCACCTGCAGGTGCATCCCCGGACAAGGCACAGTTAAGTGAAAACACGGGGCCCTCGCCTGTTTCAATAATACCACCCTGCAGATTCACCCTGACACATTCTTCCGGAACTTCCGGATCCTGGTCATGAGTGCTGGTGTTGCAGGCAAAACCACTGGTACGCTCTGTTGTTTCACATTCCGTGCAGGTAAGAAAATCATCCACATCGCATATATCCATCTTAATGTTTTTGAGGTTGTCATCCTGGTTTTTAAGGCTGACTTCCACTTGATTCAAACGGGACCCCCGATAACCCGCACTGCTTCCAATAGTTGCCTTTACAGGTTCCAGAACCTCAAAGATATTGCTGCATGTTACTGCCTCCTGGTTTGTCGTAACTGTTATGTCCCTCACTCCTTTTGATGCATTATCAGCTATATCTATAAAAACATTTACAGTATCATTGTCAAGGACTGAAATATCAGTAACTGTAATACCGTTATTGTCAAAGCTGACCATGGTAGTTTCATTATCAAAGCTGGAATTTGACCCGGTTACTGTTATCAATATGTTCTGATCACCCTGCCAGCCCGTCTCCCTTGAGATTCCGAGGCAGGAAGGGGGAGGAACAAAGCAAAATACCCCGTCAACTGAGGCTGTCTCATCATCAGGCAATGGGGATCCTGATTCATCATTGATTATAACATCTTCAAGTGTCAGGTCGGCACACTGGCCCAATGGTGCTTCCCCGGATACGCCATATTTGAGAAAAAATATGGGCCCGGTACCAGCTTCAATTACAGGCTGTACTGTCTTAGGATACAACAGCACAGGAGTACACCCGGTTTCATTATCATCAAGGGTTATACAACGATAATCAGATGTTCGGCTGGTTGTTACACATTTTTCTCCGGTTAGAGTGAGAAAATCCCCTGCAGCACATATCTTTACCTGAACAGGCATTACTCCGCTTATCACATCATTGGGATTATCAATACTGACTGCAACTGAATTATTGTCAGTACCAGGAAGGCCTGCTCCATATCCAGCACTGATGGTTATGGGCTCAAAAACCCCAAAACCATTCTCACACACCACCTTTTCCTGACCAGTTGTCAGGGTAACATTATCTGTTCCCGGGGTAGCATTATCTGATATGTTGATTACAACCAGGGCAGTATTATTGTCTACAACAGAGGTATTTACCACATCAATACCCGGATTATCAAAATGCGCCCAGGTGATGCTGTCCTTAAAGTGAGTATTGTTTCCATGGACAACAACCGCAAGTTGATTCCCCGGAGAACCGGATCCGGGTTCAATGTTAAAACATTCCTGCGCAAACGTTAATGATGGTAAAAGCATTAATAAACACAAGACCAGTTCTAATTTTATTCCTGACAGCATATCTGTTGTTTTCTTCAGCATGGTGTTTCTGTTTTACTATTATTTTATCAAAATGCCAAAATATTTAAAAATTATCCCTTTGTCAAAATCGCTCCTTATTTTTTTCACAGCCTTTTTCAGCCGGGAACTGGTCTCTTTTTCCTCTGAATATTTTAAAAGAGCTTCTATTCTTTCTGCCTGCTCTTCCGAAAGGCTCGTTTTATCACCTTCCAGTACAGCACTGATATTTGGAAGAAGCCCGTCAGTTATCTCCTTTACCTCATCATTCAGGTATCTGTCCTGAAGAAGTATTGTAACAATCTCAAGGGAGTTGCTGTACAGCAGATGCACATACTGCCTCCCTGATTTGTCCTTAAGAAGCACATCATCCCTGAAAGACCTCAAGAGACTGAGATTCGTTTCCCTGTCTGCTCCCCACAGTCTTTCATAAGCAAGGGGCCACAGAAACGAGGCTTTAACAGTTGTGGTTGTGGTGGGTACTGGTGGTGGTGTACCAATAGTGGTAGTTGTTGTTGTGTCTGAAGGCGGAGGCAGATCAATTGTAGTGGTGGTTGTTCCAGGTACAGGTGCCACGGTGGTTGTAGTTGTATCTGGCAAACCACTGCTGCTGCTGGAACTGCTGCTGCTGCTACTGCTACTGCTACTGCTGCTACTGCAACTGCTGCCTCCAAAACAGAACTCGCCTGATGTTAAAGTTGCCTGAAACGGATCACCATCTGAATCTGCAACAATTTCATTTTCTATCTCAAGGCTCCTGCATTCTCCTGAAGGGGCATCTCCTGAAACTCCATAATTAAGAATGAAAATCGGCCCGACACCTGCCTCAATCAGTTTCGGTTCCTGCGAAAAATCCGTCACCATTACATTAACGCATCCATTTCCCCGATCATTTGTTTTGCAGGTGAATCCTTCAGTGCGACCTGTGGTTGAACAGCTGTCATTCTGATGCGTAAGAAAACTGCCTTCAGTACAGATATCCATCTGTACTGTACTGACAATAGTGTCATTCTCAAGGCTTATTGTTACGGGATTATCTTCTGAACAGAGGTCCCCGGCACCATCCCCGACACCTAAAACCACTGATGCGGCTGATTCCCTCACATCAAAGGTATGATTTTCCTGTGGCTCAGTCGGCACATCATCACACAGTATCTCTTCTATCACCACCTGGCCTTCCGAAAGAGTTGTTACAGTTATATTACCTCTGCCCAAAGGGGCATTGTCTGCTATGTTAATTGTTACTTTTAACAAGAGAATTGATTCAACTGCTGTATTAACCACATCTATCCCTGGATTTTCAAAACTCACCATGGTACTACCCTGTTCAAAATGTGTGTTTTTACCATGAATCTCAACTTCAAGATCCTGGTCACCCTGAAAACCATGGTTTGGAACAACATTACGGCATGTTTGAGCTGCAGCAGATACTGGAACTAATATCAATATAGATATGATAGCACTTAGATGTAACAAAAACATTTTAGTTCTTTTTTTTACCATGATAACTCCTTTATTATTTTATCGTATTGTCAGTACCTGCTTTATTTTCCCTGCCATTTAATTATACTTGAGGGAGGAGTTGAAAAGCAATTCAAAGAAAAGTAAAATAATAGGGTTGTTTTTTTACATTTCTTTTTCTCTTTAATACTGGTTTAACCCCTTCTCCTCATTACCTGCATTATAATTTTATTCAATTTCAAAGCCTGCATTGATGCTTTCTTCAAACTGGTTGTCAGGACCTGTGACCTGCGTATTTATTGCTATTTTCCACTGCCCGACAGTAGCTTCTCTTTCTATGCACAGAGGAATTAAAATAAATTTCAGAATCTCAAAAGGGGCTCTGTCAGGGTCAGGAATTACACCGCTGCAGCCTGTCTCCTGCCCTTCAATGGCAACCGTGCTTGATTCAGGGTCAAAATTATCATCCCCTTCAACTTCAAGCACCAGCCATGTACATTTTTCTTCGCGAAAAACAGGCCTTGAAAGTTTTCTGTTAATGCTGGAAGCAGATATGTTTTGAAAGTCCAGGCACTGAGCCTCATTTTCCATGCAAATCTGCTCTGAATCACACGGCACCTGTCCATCAATACACTCACCATCTGTACATTCCTCTTCCCCATTGCAGAAAATCCCGTCATCACAGTCTGAATCAGACAAACATTCGGATGCCTCAGGGTCAGGCAAAGGAAAGGGCAAAACACATTCGTTAAAATCTTCATCACAGGTCTCATTTTTCATGCACGGATCATCTCCTCCAACACATCTGCCATCTTCGCATTTCTCAGCCCCGTTACAGAAATAGCTGTCATCGCAGTCTGAATTATCCGTACATTTAGAAATATCAGGTAAGGGACTGCTGTCTCCTCCTTCAGGTGGTGTGCCTGGGTTATCAGTTGTGGTGGTCGTTGTAGTGGCAGTTGTGCTGCCGCAATCTGGTGTTTCAGGATTACCGCAGCCACATGACCCTGGTTCAACCTTGCCGGGATCATTGGGACAATTATCCAAACAATCAGCAACATTATCTCCATCACTGTCAATTCCTGCTAAAAAACAGAATTGACCTGGCAGTAACGTTGCATTTAAAGCACCAAACCCGTCGGAAACGATTTCATTTGTTATTGCAATGTCAGCACAATTATCCACAGCCGCTCCATCTGAAACATCATACTTCAGGGTAAATATTTCACCCTCTCCAGCATCAATGTATTCACCGGAAAAATTCGACAGCAAAACTCTTACGCACCCATCGGCACTTTCACTGACTTTACAGATAAATCCATCTGTACGATCAGTGGTTAGACAACTGTTATCACCCTGTGAAAGAGTAAGATAGTTCCCTGCATCGCACAAATCAACCTGAACTGCCTTTACCCCTCCATATATGTTTTCAAGACTGATTGACACTGGGTTGTCATTTGAACATATGGGACCGGAACCATCTCCAATACTGAGGGTTATTGGCACTCTAACATCAAACGAAAAATCTTTTTCTGTATCTTCGGGAACATCATCGCATGCCATCTCTTCCGAGCCTGTTGTTACAGTTACATTTCCCCTCTCCAGAGGGGCATTCTCTGCAATGTCAATTATTACTGTCAGCTTCAGTATGGTTTCCACAATAATATCAACCACAGTGATCCTCTCGTTATCAAAACTCACCTCTGTAACACCCTGTTCAAAATGTGTGTTCCTGCCGGTAATAACAACTTCAAGGCCATGGTCACCCAGAGAACCAAAATCCGGTTTAATACCATTGCATGTCTGAGCAGCTGAAACAGCCGGCAAAAGGGCTGAAACATATAAAATCATTAGGGTTTGCACTGTTAGAATCTTTGTTATCTTTTTAAACATGGTTTGCCTCCTGGAAACAGTCAATTGCTTTCTGCTGAAAAAACCATTATGAAAGCAGGCAATTTGTCTGCTCTATACTTTATAAATATATTATTAATGCCTAAGCATTACAATCACGAACAAGTATGGTTTTTCTTCGTATTTTTACTGTTACTGTTTCTAAGAAATCTATAGTAAAAAAGTATTAGCGGGGGTGTTTGCAGGGGAGGCGGCAGGTAAAACAGAAGAAAAGTCAGGTAAAAAACTGCCTGTTTTGGTTTCATCTTATTTCAAAACCAGCCTCAATCATCTCTCCGTATGGATTGTCAGCATCACTAACACTGGTTTTTATCTCAACTTTCCACTCTCCCGTTGTTGCCTGTCTTTCGATGCAGACCGGCACAAAAATAAACCCGAAGGCTTTATAAGCCTCTCCTTCTGAATCAACTGTTACGCCGCTGGAGCCATATTCCTCTCCTTTAACAGTTATCATGCTTGAATCCCTGTCAAAATCAGCATCTCCTTCAATTTTCAGCACCAGACTTGTACATCTCTTTTTTCGAAAAACAGGTCTCAGCAGACTTTTTCTAACGCTGAATGCAGATATTTCCTGAAAATCCCAGCATCTTGCCTCATCCTCCATGCAAATCTGCTCTGAATCACACGGCACCTCTCCATCAATACACTCACCATCTGAACATTCCTCTTCCCCATTGCAGAAAATCCTGTCATCACAGTCTGAATCAGACAAACACTCGGGTGCCGGGACAGGGGCAACACATTCTTCATAATCCTCATCACAGGTCTCACCTTCCATACACGGCTCATCTCCTTCAATGCATCTGCCATCTTCACATTTCTCAACCCCGTCACAGAAATAGGCGTTATCACAGTCTGAATTATCTGCACATTCCGGGGGAGCGGGCCGGCTGCTTCCGCTGCCTCCGCCTCCGCCGACAGCAGGAGTCCCATCTGAGTTCCCCTCGCTGTTTCCGTTATTACCTCCATCTTCGGATGACCCGTCGCAGGCATCTCCGATTCCATTATTGTCAGAATCAGCCTGGTCAGGGTTTGCATTACCAGGACAGTTATCACAGATATCGCCGATCGTGTCATTATCAGTATCAGCCTGATCTGTATTATTATCAAACAGGCAATTATCCAGGTTATCATCAACACCATCATTGTCAAAATCATTGGGGAACTCATCACACACATCCCCTGCCGTATCATTATCAGTATCCATCTGGTCAGGGTTATAATTCAGTGGACAGTTGTCTGCATCATGGCATATTCCATCCATGTCCAGATCATTATCAGGATCATCAGCACAGATATCACAGGCGTCTCCAACCGTATCATTGTCCGTATCCACCTGATCCGGATTGGCATCTTCCGGACAATTGTCTGCATCACCGCATACAGTGTCATTGTCAAAGTCATTTAAAGGATCATCAGCACAGATATCACAGGCGTCTCCAACCGTATCATTGTCCGTATCCACCTGGCCGGGGTTATAAATACCAGGGCAGTTGTCACACAGATCACCCACTGTATCATTGTCACTGTCTTCCTGATCTGGGTTGTAGTCTTCAGGACAGTTATCCTCATTATCATAAAGACCGTCATTATCACTATCAACAGGCTCTGAGAAACAAAATCTGCCTGGTTCTGTTGTTACTGTTAGGCGCTGGCTGCTGTTATCTGTAATCAGGTCATTGCTGACAGTCAGGTCCCTGCATTCTCCTTCAGGGGCTTCCAGTGCAACATCATAGGAAACTGAAAATATCGGGCCTGACCCTTTTTCAATATAATCTCCAGAAAAAGATATAAAGAACACCCTGAGACAGCCATTTACAAGGTCATTTGCAGCACAGAAAAAACCTGCTGTTCGCTCTGTAGTTTCACAAACCGCAGCATCAGGCGCAAGAAAGTTATCAGTATCACATATATCCATCTGACCAGCTGACACCTTATCAGACTGATTTTCCAGATAGAATGTTACTGAATTATTATCAGAACCAGGCAAAGCAAAGCTGTCACCAACTGTTAATGTCACATCCGCCATACCCAGTGACGGAAAGAAGACAAAACAGCACAGGAGCATTAAGGTATGTTTTGTCATCAGTTTGCTCACTTTTTTTAAAGTGCTCATGTCCAACCCCTTATTTGATGCATTCCGAAAGAGTCATCAATAGTGTTCCAGATGGCTAAGTCGCCATCTTATTTAAGTTCAAAACCTGCCTCTACTTCCTCCTCAAATGAGCCCTCTCCCTCTCCAACGCTGGTTTCTATCTTAATTTTCCACTGCCCGGCTGTGGCATCCCTGTCAATGCATACCGGAACTAAAATAAAATTCCCAGCCCTGAAAGCATCTCTCCCCGTGTCAACAACAACTCCTTCAGAGGTTCCTTCGGGTCCTGAAAAAGTTATTGTGCTTGATTTTTTGTCAAAATGATGTTCGTCAGCACTTTTCAGCACAAGCCACGTGCATTTTCTGGATTTGAGGACAGGCCTCAACAGCCTTTTTTTCATGCTGAGCGCTGTTATTGTCTCGCTGCCCCAGCATGTATCCATATCCTCTATGCAAATTTCCTGTGAATCACACGGCAATTTTCCCGGGTTGCAAACACCTTTTACGCACTTCTCAACACCATCACAGAACAGTCCGTTATCACAGCCTGCATCTGACAGGCACTCCGCAGGTGGTGGGCCAATAACCGGAATACACAGGTCTTTTGCCTCATAACACGCCTCATCTTCATCACACGGGCTGGCACCTGTAATACATTTTCCGGCTTTGCATATCTCAACACCATTGCAGAACAGTCCGTCATTACAGTCTGACCCCGTGGCACATTCAGTTTCCGGTAAAACAGCAGAACCGCCATCGCCGCTACTACCACCTCCCCCACCGGATGGAACAGGGTCTGCAGGAGGTGCAGTTGAGGTGTTGTCATCAGGAATGGTAGTTGTGGTAGCTGGACCATCCTGATTATATGCCAGGATCATTGATCCTGCATCATAGGTACAGCCATCAAACACCAGATCGCTGTAGGCATTTACATTCCCGCAATAAACAGCCCTAAGGCTTATCGGGTCATTGCTGCTGACAGGGACAAGTGCGTTTGTGGAAAGGCTCCTGGCTTCTTTAACATTAAACAGATATCTTCCCTTCGAATCAATCAGCTTTGCCAGGGGATAGGAATCCACACCATTATGTGTAACCTCCAGGTATACTATTGCTCCTTCAGCAGCAGTGGTTCCATCCTCCTGATATACAACCCCGTGGATCAGGCACACCCCAGGCGGCACAAAAGGTTCTTCCATGGTTTTAAAGGTATAATAATTCCCCGCATTGTTTTCTGTTTCACCCTTTGAAACTATTTCAAAATAGTAGGTGGTACTCTTTTTCAAATTTTTTATATCAACATAATGGGTGCATCCCTGATACGCCTGACCTCTTTTGTCATAGGCAGTCAGGGCATTTGACAAATCATGGTTTTCACTGTAATGAACCTCCCCTGCAGTTTCCACATCAGTAATCCAGGATATATTTACAGCAGCGTTAGTGTGATTTGAAACCTGTATTTCCAGAATAACAGCTCCTGATGATGCCGGGATAATTAAAATTGAGATCAATATTAAAATTATTTTTTTCATCCATCCATTCCTTTTAATCGTTTTCAATTACAGTCCCCCTGGATTCCCGCTGCAGTTTATCCCTAAAATATCGGGACGGGAATGACATATCTACGGCACAGCCCTTACTGTCCCGGGCTGAGGTGTTACTGACAGAGAGGTTGCGTTATCATCCTGCACATTTATAAACTCAGGATTTATATCAGCATAATCTGTCAGGGGTGCATTTGCGTCAAGAGTATAGTTGAGGCTGGCGACTGCCCCGGTGCCGATGCCAATCCAGCCTGATGCTGCTGTCAGATCCACATTAACACATCCTCCGCCCAGAGCAGTGGCAGTGCAGGTAAAGGCACTGCTGCGGCTGGTGGTAGTGCAGTTGTCAGAGGCCATGTGCAGCCATGTGCGATTATCAATATCACACAGATCCAGGCTGAGCGCGCCCACAAGGTTTGCAGGGTTATCAAGCAGAATATCAATAGTGCCGAAATATCCAACCGCATCCGCTACAGTAATCGTCACATCACTTCCTGTGCATACACCGCCAAATTCATCACAGGTTAACAGGCTGCACGGGTCACCGGTGGAACTGCAGATATAGCTGGCATTATCCTCAGTACAAAATTCCACGCCGTCACAGTAAGTTGCGTTGTCAAAGCATGGATCACTTCTTCCAAAGCACTGGCCGCCAAGGCACGTATCATTATCCGTACAGAACAGACCATCATCACATATTGTGCCGTTGTCCATCGGCTGTGCCGTACACTGATCAATCAGATCATCACATACTCCGAAGTTACACTGGTCTCCAGCAACAGAACAGTCTCTGGCCGGACCGGAACATACCCCTCCGGCACATGTGTCGTTATCCGTGCAGAACAGCCCGTCACTGCATATAGTGCCATTGGGCCTGGGCTGGGCCACACACTGATCAGCCACATCATCACAGACTCCGTTATTACACTGATCCCCTGCCGCAGAACAGTCTCTGGCCGGACCGGAACATACTCCTCCGGCACATGTATCATTATCAGTGCAGAAAAGCCCGTCACTGCATATGGTACCGTTGGCTTTTTGCTGGGCCACGCACTGGCCAAGCCCCTCATCACACACTCCGTCATTGCACTGATCCCCTGCAGCAGAACAGTCCCTGAGAACACCAAAGTAACATACTCCTCCTGTGCAGGTATCATTATCCGTACAGAAAAATCCGTCTTCACATGCTGTTCCGTTATCAACCGGCTGGGCCACACACTGGTCAGTCACATCATCACAAACACCGAGATTACACTGATCCCCTGCTGCAGAACAGTCCAAAGCAGGACCGGGTGTGCATAATCCTCCTGTGCAGGTGTCATTATCCGTGCAGAAAAGCCCGTCACTGCATGCTGTTCCGTTATCAACCGGCTGGGCCACACACTGGTCAGTCACATCATCGCAAACACCGAGATTACACTGATCTCCTGCTCCTGAGCAGTCCCTGGCAGGTCCTGCAATACATACTCCTCCTGTGCAGATATCATTATCCGTGCAGAACAGACCGTCACTGCATATTGATCCATTGGGCTTTGGCTGGGCCACGCACTGATCAATCACATCATCACAGACTCCGTCATTACACTGATCAGCAAATGCTGAACAGTCAATAGTGGTTCCTGAACAAATACCACCTGTGCATGTGTCATTATCCGTGCAGAACAGCCCGTCATTACATGTGCTGCTGTTGTTTGAGAATTGACAGATATTACCGATACAGGTGTCATCAGTACAGGTATTATTATCATTGCAATCACTGTCTATCAAACATGATACAACATCAGCCCCCGGTACCCAGCCGCCTGACTGGCTTGTGGTATGAAGAAAATATCCTTTTTTCCGCTCAATTGCAAAATCATCTCCTATGCAGCTGACACCTGGAATAACAAGTGAGGACAGCCACATCTGGAAATAGGAGTCCCATGAAAATGCCCTGCCTGCTCCTGGAACAGCCCCCATCAGGCTGCATGAGGTATAAAACTCAGGGGGATACGGCACGGATATAAGATTAAATCCCGGCTCAAACGTAAGAGGCAGCGGATAAGCAAGTTCCTTTCCGTAAAAGACGCCGGTTGTATTGTTGTCACATTTCAGAAAATAACCCTTTCCTGCTTCCACTGGAAAGTTATCACCAAAATAGGTGCTGTTTCCTGTATCCAGGGCTGACAGCCAGCTTTGTGCTGCAGGATCCCAGGAATAGGCCTGGGAGCATTCAGTAACAGCTCCTATAAGGTCGTATGCAGTAAAAGAAATAGTATTAAAATTTTGATCCGTCATATTGTCAAAGGGAAAGGCTATGAGGTTATACCCTGTACTCAGTGTAATGTCTATGGCAATAAACCGCTCCATGGTAATAGAACCGATATTCAGGGGGCAGGTTGCCGCAACCATGTACTGCCCGCTGAAAACACGACCGCTCCCGCCCTGAATCTCCAAAAAGAGGGGGTCACCACTGCTGTATGCAAGAGCGTCATCAGTCAGTGTGCCGAACAGGTTGCCTAAATTGAGAACCCATACGCCGTTCAAATCTGCCAGGGTTGAAATCCAGTAGGACTCCTCGGGCCCATGTGATATTTTTAAATAAACAATAGCTCCTTCTCCCGGGGTAGTTCCATCCTCCTGATATGCCCAGCCGTAAACAACACAACTTGGGGAAGGATCAGCCGGGATATTCATGGTCGTAAAGCTGTAGTACAGACCTCCGTTATTGTCTATAGTGCCTCCGGAAATCACTTCATAATAGTAGGTTGTCGCCGGCTCCAGACCGCCTATGCTCACAAGGTGTGTATCATCAAGAAATGTTCCGCCTCTTTCGTCAAAAGCTGTCTGATAATCTAAAAGGACTGGACTTGTACTGTAATTGACCCGGCTGTTGGAATTTCCGTCAGTTGTCCATGAGACGGAAAATGATGCGCTTGTTGGATTGGAAACTCTAAGGTTCGTTATCTCAAAGAGTTTTTCCTGCACTGCAAATCTGTTATTACAGACCACCACCTCCTGGCCTGTCGTAATCGTAATGTCTCCTGTCCCGATATAGGCGTCTTCCGCTATATCAACTATTACCGTTACCTGGGTAAGGAGGTCAACCATTGTGCTGACCACGGTTATCCCGGGGTTCTGAAAACTCACAGCAGTAACATCCTGGGCAAAATGCGTATTCACACCTGTAATAACAACCTGCAGGTTCTGGTCCCCCTGATTGGCCTGTCCGGGTGAAGCCCCAAGACAGGCTTCAATAAGCTCAAGCACGTTAAACCCGGAGGCACATACCACCTGTTCTGTGCCTGTTGTCACAGTAACATCCCCTGGCCCTGTAGAGGCAAACAGATCTATATCGACTGTCACTGTTACCTGTGTCAGCGAGTTAACCACAGTATTGGTTACTGTTATTCCAGGGTTCTGAAAGCTTACCATGGTGACACTCTGCTGAAAATTGGTGTTCTGACCCGTAACAACAACCTGCAGTCCCTGATCGCCCTGAAAACCCTGTCCGGGTGTAACCCCCTGGCATGATACTACCTTCAGGGTTACCTCAAAGCCGTTAGTGCACGTTATCTGTTCTGCACCCGTTGTTACAGTAACATCCCCAAGCCCCTGAACAGCGCTTTCCAGTATGCTGATTGTTGCAGTTACCTGTGTAGGCGAGTTAACTGTCGTATTAGTTACTGTTATTCCAGGATTCTGAAAACTTACCTGAGTGACACCCTGAGCGAAATTGGTATACTGGCCGGTAATCACAACCTGCATGCCCTGGTCGCCCTGCATGCCCTGACCAGGTGAAACACCAAGGCAGGACGGGGCATCATTAAAACAAAACTGTGCAGTACCAATTGAGACTTTTAAACTGTTTGTATTCGCATTCCCGATTTTCAGGTAAGAATTATTCATTATCTGTAATGACGGATCTATACATTGTCCCTGCGGTGCGATTATGGAAACGTCATAATCAAAGGTTGCTATGGCGCCCTGCCCAGGGTCAATAACTCCTCCGCTAAAATCTGCCAGAATCATTCTTAAACAGTTTGCCGGAATTAAGGGATTATCTACACTTGTGCTTGTGGAACAAAAAAAACCATTGGTTCGCGCCGTGGTTCCGCATACAACAGGACTGCTGAATGACAGTAAATTACCCGGATCTGAACAGATTTCCATCTGAACTGCTCCAACAGGACCATCCGGATTATCAAGGGTAATCGGTATTGAAACATTTGTTGCACCTGGAAGACCGGCAGAATATCCAACACCAGCAGTAACCCACTGCCTCACCTCAAAAGAATTCTGGGTTGCATTGTCATCATTACATGTTATAATTTCCGGACCTGTTGTTACGGTTACACTGGTCCTTCCAATAGTGGCATTATCTGGAATATTAATTGTTACCCTGAGCTGGGTAGGAGAATCCACAACAGGGTCACTCAACAGTTGTATTATTGAACTGTTGTTATCAAAACTCACCGTTGAAATATTTTGTATAAAAGTGGTGTTCAGACCTGTAATCGTCAACTCCAGATTCTGATCACCCTGATAGCCAACAGAAGGTGATATGGAGAGACAGTTTTGAGCAGAAGCAAAAGACGGAAAAAACATTAAAGTGCATAATAGCAACAAAACAGATTGTGCTGAGAAAAACAGTGTTTTATTGGATGTCATGTTTATTTACTTTCTTTTATATGTAAATATTCGATAAACTGTTTTTATGGTTGTATATTATATGTATATATATTATTAATTCAAGGTCCTGACAATCCTGAAAAAGTATGATTTTATTCGTATTTTATTATTTACAATACTAAGCAATTATCTAAGAAGATAGTATTATCATCTCACAATTTCCGTTTTGATACATGGTTAATAAAGGTCTTCTCAACTCTTTTTCAATTTTAATCCGGATATTTCTTCCAGAATTTCAGCAATGTTTTTACCTCTATCTGTTTCGCATTTTGATTTTTTTAATTATATTTCATTCAGATTCATTGTTGTCCAAGAACAAGATTGCCACGCTTCGCTCGCAATGACAATGCAAAGCAAAATCAAACAGTTAATGTCATTGCGAGGGAGATACGACCGAAGCAATCTCAACCTTGAAACACATGCAAAGACAATATGATAATGCCATATTTTGGACACTGATGATTCAGATTATATAATAATAACCAAATAAAATTTAATTGCAATTCAAAGAATTGTAAAAAAAACGTGCTGTTTTTTAACATACTTTTTGTTTTATCATTCCACCTGCAATGAGAAAACAAAAAAAGCTTAACAGGTTGTTGAAAAAGTCTTTTGGAGAATTATCAAACATACAACATTCAGTATACAGAGCAAAACTTCACTGCTCCATATTGTTGTCTGGTTTGTATCGCATTATTCAGGAGAGGTGTGGGTACAGGATACTGTTTGTACACCTTGGGGCGCCTCAACAGGACCAGGGAAGAGCAAAAAAATTGAAACAAGCTTTGGGAAAGGGAAAACCAGTAAAATCACATTTAGTTTAATTAATTTTTTGATCTGTCAAGCATAGCTCCGTAAACCCCTATTTCTATTTGCCGTTGATCTTCATCATCTGTCTCTATAATTATTTTTCCCTCTAAAAGTTTCCTGTCAAATTTTTCATTGAGAAAAACCTTAACAAGGTACTCTTTTCCATCCTTCACTGTCTCGACTTTTGTCTCTAATTCAGGTTCACTGGTCCTGACATCAACAATCTTAAAAGCTTTATCAAACAGAGCTTTCACCCTTATTGATCTCTCAGCTCTGCTTCCTTTTTTAACCGCGCCAAATGTAAGGGTCTTTGGCTTAGCCTCAATATTATCAACAACTTTTGCAACAACAGTAACCTGTCTCTGCTTTATCTGTTTGTGGTCGGTATAAACAGTCAGATTCTCTTTAAACAGCCCCTTTTTAAAGCCTGGTTTCAAAGTAATTTTTATCTGTTTTCTTTTATCGTTCTCAAATCCGGAAGGATTAAAATCAACCTTAATAAACTCCTGTTTGGATTTTACGGACACAACTTTTGTATTGTCTTTATCTCTTCCGATGAAAGAAACATACTTAACAGGCTGAGCCCCTTTCATTACTCTCCCAAATTTAACAAAACGCGGAAGGGAAAGTATGATTTGAACCTTTACTCTGATTTTGAGACTCACTCTCAAATGCTCAGGGTCATTAGTTATTACATAAACAGTTTTCTGGATTTTTCCGGCCTTGTCTCCCCCTGCTTTAAATGTTACGTCAATTTTCCCTTCCCCGCCCGGAGGAATCTCACTGGCAGAAGCCAGCGCTGCTGTACAGCCTCAACCGGCTTTTACCTTCTCGATTTTCAAAATACCATTACCTTTGTTTTTAAAAATAAAGGAATGTTTTACTTCGGACCCCTGTACAACTGTGCCAAAATCATGCGAAAGCTGGTCAAACTGAATTACAGCATGAATTGTCTGCTTCTGTTCAGAACCTTTGTCTTTCTGGTTACGGTTCCGGGTATCATCAGCTGAACATTCTGTTCCGTAAACAAAAGCAACAGCTGAAAAAATCAGGATTATAACTGCCAATCTGCCAACATGTTTCAAATTCATAAAACCTCCTGAAATTAAACTGCGGTAGTGTCAAAAACTCCTGGCAGCATTGCTGACAACCTCTATCAATGCTGTTTCTGTTTTCTTAGGGAAACAGTAACACAGTTTAATACATTTTACCAAGAAAATAGTAATCACAACAGTTTGACTTTCCCAGCGCCATGTCAATAATAACCAGCACGTCAAGAACATTAATTACATCATCAGGGGTTGAACAGTACGGGGGTGTACCAACAGGCACATCTGCCCTGCCTGCCTGACAGTCTGAAGGTATCAAAATGCCAAGGGCAAGGTCAATCTCTTCCAGAATATCAAATATATTTATCTCTCCATCACCGCAGGTAGGCTGTTCCGGCAGACATTCACGCGGATACAGATCAGCACACATAAAGGGGCAAATTTCTCCCGGAGATGTACATACTGACAGCGCATCGCCAAAAACATCGGCGATTACTGCATTTTCAGGGTAAATACCGCAACAGACAGCCTCGGGTATATTCTCTTTCAAGTCAAAGCTGACTGTAAGGATAGCCCCATCACCTTCATTAATAAACGCACTGGGATTTGTACTGACAAGAACCACCCTGCATTCACCGCCGGGCTGCTCCTGGGCAGCGCACATATATTGCGATGCGCGGTCAGGGTCAGGCTGACACCCTGTACAGGTAAGATAATCACATTCATCGGTCAAATCGAACTGAAGGCCCTTTACCCTCTGGTCATTATTTGTAAGGTTTACTTTTATTGGAACCCCTTTATCACCGGGGTGCCCGAATCCATCCTGAGCATCTATCGTAACAGATCCCACGCTGACGGTGAGATTATCTGACACTGAGCCATTGCACAGATCAACCACAACTATGGTTTCCTGCGTCAGATTATAACAGTCACAACCTGCTGTATACAATGCTGTACCGTCAGGATTGGTGACGATAGTGCTGCCTATGGTGCTTGGTGGATCTATATGCCATTCAAAGCATGACGTGTTTGGACAGTCCTCAATACAGGCATTGAATTCTGCGGTTTCATAGCAGTTAATGGGAATGTTTCTCCTGCCTGGCTCATTTCCCTCATAGATCATTACACTGCATTCGCTTCCGGTTGTATCGGTTATTGTAACGTCAGAGCAATCTGAGATGTCATTGTTTGCATGGTCAACAACACATACCTGTCCTGTTTCAGGCAGTCCTCCGCCTGAAGGAGCGTACATTCTGGCATAAAGGCGTGCTCCTCCACCAGAACCCGAATCAGGGACCGTGAAAAGTCCGTTACTATCAACATCCCCGTTTGTCATGTCATCCGACCATTCATAATCAGGAGGATTACATGACGGCCCTGTTTCTGTGGGCGTAAACTGCTGAGTTTCTCCGGGGGACAGCAAAGCGGACGGGGGAGTTAAAGTCAGCTGGCAATTCGGCTCACAGAATTCAGATACCTCATTACAGCTCTGCCCTGGGCAGGGATCACCAGCATGCACAGTGCATGCTCCCCCTGTGCAGGTATCACCGCCATTACAGAAAATATCATCATCGCACGGGGCTGTATTATTTGTATGCTCGCAGCCTGATGCAGGGCTGCAGATGTCATCTGTACATGTATTCCCATCGTCACAGCTGATCGAAGATCCCGGCTGGCAGACCCCTCCAGAACACTGGTCAGCGCCGGTACATGCATTTCCATCATCACACGGCAAACTGTTGTTTACATTCTGGCAACCTGCTATAACATCACACCAGTCATCAGTACAGACATTTCCATCATCACAGTCAAGCGCTGTTCCGGGAACACACTGGTTGCCAGCACAGGTCTCAACACCCGTGCACACGTTGTTGTCACTGCAGTCACTGTCTGAATCGCACTGACAGCCTGGTATGGGTGTAAACACGCACCCTGATCCGGGATTGCATGAGTCTGCCGTGCAACCATCACCGTCATCACAGCTTATGGAGGATCCGGGCTGACATGCTCCGCCTGAACAGAGATCACCCGACGTGCAGGCATTACCATCATCACAGGCAGACATATTATTAGCATGCTGGCACCCTCCTGCAGTGTCACAGGAATCATCCGTGCAGACATTCCCGTCATCACAGTCAAGTGGCGTGCCGGCAATGCAGACCATCCCTGAACAGGTCTCCATTCCTGTACATGCATTGCTGTCACTGCAGTCGCTGTCCGCGTCGCACTCACATCCTGGTATCAGCGTGAACACACACCCTGCGCCTGGATCACACGTGTCAATTGTACAGCCATCCCCGTCACTGCATAGAACAGGGGAGCCGGGCTGACATGCTCCATTGGCACAGGTATCATCAGCTGTACATGCATTGCCGTCATCACAGAGCAGGGTATTGTCAATATACTGGCATCCTCCTGTCGGGTCACAGGAATCATTTGTGCAGACGTTTCCATCATCACAGTTAAGCGGTGTTCCGGCTACGCAGACCATGCCCACACATGTCTCAGCTCCTGTACATGCGTTATTGTCTGTACAGTCAGTGTCTGAATCGCACTGGCATCCTGATATCGGCGTAAACACGCACCCTGCTCCCGGATCGCAGGAGTCCATTGTGCAACCATCACCGTCGTCACAGGTTATGGCAGGGCCTCCCTGACATGTTCCTGCTGAACAAATATCTTCAGCCGTGCATGCATTTGCGTCATCGCAGGCAGACGTATTGTTTGAATACTGGCATCCTCCCACAGGGTCACAGGAGTCATCCGTGCAGATGTTACCGTCATCACAGTTTTGTGGTGTTCCGGCTACGCACAGGTTGCTCACACAGGTTTCGTCTCCGTTGCAGACATTATTGTCATTACAGTCACTGTCAGCATCACACTCACATCCCTGGATTGGCGTGAACACACAGCCTGCGCCTGGGTCACAGGAATCTGCTGTGCATCCATCCCCGTCATCACAGCTTATCACAGATCCGGGCATGCATACCCCGCCATTGCATAAATCACCTGCAGTACAGGCGTTTTTGTCATCACAGGCAGATGTGTTGTTTACATACTGGCATCCAAGCACAGGGTCGCAGCTGTCATCCGTGCAGACGCTCCCGTCATCGCAGCTCAGCGGTGTTCCTGGCACGCACTGGTTGGCCACACAGGTTTCATCTCCATTGCAGACATTATCATCTTTGCACTCAATGTTTAAAACGCACTGACATCCCGGAATCTGAGCAAAGTCACAACCAGTTGCAGGATCACATGTGTCATTTGTGCACCCGTCACCATCATCGCAGGTTATGGGGGTACCGGCCTGGCATGCTCCGTTAGCACATGTATCACCCGAAGTGCAGACATTCCCGTCATTACAGGCGGAAGTGTTGTTGTCGTACCGGCATCCTGCAACAGAATCACAGGTGTCATCCGTACAGGGATTCCCGTCATCGCAGCTCAGCGGTGTTCCTGCCATGCACTTGCTTCCCTGACATGTTTCTGTGCCTGTGCATGCATTATTATCTGTGCAGTCAGTGTCCTCATCGCACTCACACCCTGAAATATATGTAAACACGCACCCTGCTCCGGGATCACACGTGTCATTTGTGCACCCGTCAGCATCATCGCAGGTTACGGAAGTGCCGGCCTGGCATGCTCCGCCTGCACATACATCACCCGAAGTGCAGACATCCCCATCATCACACGGGGATGTATTGTTGACATACTGGCACCCTCCCGCAGGATCACAGGTGTCATCTGTGCAGGGGTTTCCGTCATCACAAACAAGCGGTGTTCCTGACACGCACTGCATCCCAACACATGTCTCAGCTCCTGTGCACACATTGCTGTCCGTACAGTCGCTGTCCTCATCACACTGGCATCCGGATATGGGCGTAAACACGCACCCTGCTCCAGG
>JAJRXD010000117.1 GCA_024276465.1 Deltaproteobacteria bacterium | reverse complement strand
AGTTCCAGTCCTCCTTTTTTGGTTGGTTTTTTTAGTGGTAAAAATACCGTGCCTTATTTGGAGGACTTTTTCAATTTCTTATTTTTTTAAAATCCGTTTTTGGACAAGAGTGATATTTAATAAAAATTTTAATTAAGATGGCTTCGTAAAAAGTCCAACTTCGGCGTTGCGCTGCATCCTTTCCCGACATTAATCGGGATACAATAAGTACGACTCATTCCTCAGGATTTGCGCGCCTTGAATTTGAAGCTTTTTACTTTGCCATCGAATTTTGATTTTTTACTGTTTTGTCAATTAAGCTCGACTGAAACTATTTTTGAAACCCCACGTTCCTGCATGGTTATTCCGTAAAGAGAATTTGCTGCCTGCATGGAAAGCTTGTTGTGAGTTATGATTATGAACTGGGATCGTTCAGCCATTTTCCGGAGGTGAGTAATAAATCTGCCAATATTGGAATCATCAAGCGGTGCATCAATTTCGTCCATAACGCAGAACGGGCTTGGTTTGGTCAGAAAAATTGCAAACATAAGAGCAATAACTGTAAGAGCCCGCTCACCTCCGGAAAGAAGGTCAAGGCTCTGCAGCTTTTTCCCGGGAGGCTGGGCAAAAATATCAATACCTGTTTCAAGAAGGTCAGATTCATCAGTCAACTTCATGTATGCTTTTCCGCCATTGAAAAGCATGGGGAACAGCTCCTGAAAATGGCTGTTGATTGAATTATATGTTTCGGAAAATCGTTTTTTTGTAATGCTGTTAATTTTTGTAATAACTTTTTGCAGGGAGTTGATTGACTGCAGCAGATCCTCCTCCTGAGAGGACAAAAACCGGAACCTTTTTTCTATCTCTTCATACTCTGTTGCAGCTCCGAGGTTTACTGCACCGATATTTTCAAGGCGTTTATTGAGTTTCTCGATACGCTCTTTTGACTCTTCTTCATTAAAGCTTTCAGGATCAGGGGGTGGCGGAAGCTGATCCATTGATATGGCGTATTTTTCAAGAACATCCTTTTTGAGGTGTTCCTGATGAATGGCAATCTCGCTGATCTTAAGGTCAAGCTCATGGATTTCAGGTTCAATCACTTCCCACCTGGCCATTAATTCCTTAAGTGAAAGGTCAGATGTTTTAACTGCGTTTTCAATGCTGTGTGATTTTCTTCTCTGATCATCTATTTGAAGCTCCAGTTCCCTGTTTTTGTTAATGAGTACTTTCAGGAGCTCTTTTGAATTTTCAATCTCAACAGAAAGTGTTTCTGTTTTCTTTTCCATGCTTTCAATTTCATGTTTCAGAGTGTCAGCTTTTGACTGAAATAATTTTTTATTTGCTGACAGGGTATTCAGGTTGTCCGAAATATTTTCCTGTTTCTGCTGTGACGATGCAAGTTTTATCCGGTAATCCGTATAAATAATTTCACACTTTTCAAGCTTTTCCTTCAGTTGCTCCTCATTATTCTGAAGCTCCCTGATTTGCTGTCTCTTTTTTTCCTCTGTTTCCTGTTTTACTGACTCATCCGCTAACAGATGCTCAATCTCAATGCCGTGTTTGTTTAGAGAATCAAGGCATTCCGATTCCTCAAAACAGAGCAGATCAATTTTTCCTTTTTCAAGCAGAAGCTCTTTTTCGGTCTGCTCAAAATTTGTTTTCAGCTGAAAAAGCCTGTTGTCAAGCACCTGTTTTTCTTCAACAAGCTCTTCAAAAAACTGTTTGTCGTTTTGGAGTTGTTTATGCAATTCTTCTCTTTCAGTTTTAATAACCTGGAACCTGGATTCAATCTGTTTAAGCTCCTCAGTGAATTCCTTAATCTCTCTGTTTCTTTTTAATATACCGGAGCCTGATCCATTGCTGCTTCCCCCGGTAATAATTCCTTCAGGTTCAATTATTTCGCACTCTTTTGTAACAATTGTATATTTTGAACGGTTGCTGTTCCATATTTCCAATGCCTGAGTAATGTTTTCAACAAGAAGCACATCTCCTAACAAGACATTTATGACTTTCTGATAACTGTTGTCTGTTCTGACTACTGACACGAGCGGTACAGCATTTTGAACATTAAAACCATCCCCTGTTTTCTGCATCAGGGTTAATGGTATAAATGTCACGCGACCGCTGCTGTGAAGCTTCAGATGTTCAATTGCACGGAAACCATCCTCGTGTGTTTCAACAATAATTGACTGAAGTTTCATACCAAGAACTGCTTCTACTATATGTTCATATTCCGGCTCAGTCTCTATAACATCAGCAAAAAGGCCTGCTATACCGTTAAGGCCGGATGATGGCTGGTTTTTGCCGGTTACAATAGTCCTGACCCCTTTATCAAATCCCTCAAGCCTGCTTTGCAGCTCCCTGAGGGATTCAAGACGGGCATTTACAAGACCGATTCTATCCTTCATCTCGTTCAGTGAAGAATCTTTCACAAGAAGAGCTTCTGATAAATTACTGATTGTAATTCTCAATTCATCAATTTTCACACTTTTCTGTTCCTTTATTGCTGAGCTCTCCTTTATTTCCTTCTCAAGCAGTGATTTGTTCTGTTCCAGTTCAGAAAAGGTTTTGTCACAGCTCTTACGTTCCTCTTTTATCTTCTGCAGTTTTAGCTTGAGCTCCTCCTGAAGTCTTTTGTTCATGGAAACACTGTTTTTAATTTCTGATATTTCATGGGCGACATTGAACAGTTCTGATTTCTCCTTTTCAATTGTATCCTGAACTTCTTTCAGACTGTTTTTTGACATTAAAAGATTATCTGACGCAGTATTAACACTGTTCTGCATATCTTCTATTTCACTGTTTATTATTGAAAGTTCATTCTCTTTTTTAAGAATTTCGCTGTCAGCATTTGTCAGTTCATTTTCAAGCTCACAAAGGGTTCTCCCGGTTTTTTCAATCAGGTCATAAGTGCTGTTCATATCCTGTTCATTGAGCTTTATGCTGCTTTCCTCATTTTGAATATCCTCTCTGGCTTCATAGCAATCCTGGCTGAGCTGATCAATTTTCTTATGTATTTCAGTCAGGTTAAAACGTTCAGTTTCAAGGGCAGCTTCAGAAGAATTCTTTTTCGTGGAGATCTGTATCTCCTCATCCCTGTAGTCTGAAAGTTGTGACTGATAGCCGGATTTAGAGTCTGCCAGGGCCTGCATGCGGCTGGATGCCATCATTAAATCAATTTTTTTAATCTCCTCTTTAATATTTTCATGTCTTTTGAGGCGTTTTACCTGAAGGGACAGCCCCCTCATCTGTAACTGCAATTCATTTAAAACATCCTTTAAACGAAGGAGATTGTTTTTTGTGGACTCCATTTTGGATAGAGCCTCTTTTTTCCGGACTCTGTATTTGGATATGCCTGCTGCTTCTTCAATAAGAATTCTTCTTTCATCGGGCTTGAGGCTAAGAATAAAGTCAACTTTACCCTGTTCCATAATAGAGTAAGACTTTGTTCCAACTCCTGAGTCTAAAAATATTTCAACTATATCCTTTAAACGACACGGAACCTTGTTAATAAGATATTCGCTTTCACCTGATCTGAAAAGACGACGGGTAAGCATTATTTCAGAAGCACTGTTAAGCAGGGATTTGCCGTTGCCATTACCATTGCCGTTTGACAAAATCATTGACACTTCAGCCATGCCGGTTGGTTTGCGGGTCTCGCTCCCGTTAAATATCAGGTCCTCCATTTTAGTGCCCCTGAGCTGTCTGGCGTTATGCTCACCCATTATCCATCGCATGGCATCTATTACATTGCTTTTTCCGCAACCATTTGGTCCCACTAATGCAGTAATCCCGGGTTTAAAACTTAATTTAACCCTGTCAACAAATGATTTGAATCCAGCAACTTCTAATTCTTTAATTTGCATGGCATTTGCCTCACATAAGTTCTATGTAGTTGCAATGCAACTGATTGATTTAGCTTTATGTTTCAGATTTTATTTATGTGCGCATACATTTTTTTGAAAGATTACCAGATAAAAAAAATCAAGTAAAGAAAAAAATAACCTTAAAACACAATATATTGTAAATAAAATTACGGCAGATACTATAAATTGTATAATATAATAATACTGTCTGGCTATCGGGCTGCAAAGGGAAAGTGAAGTTGCGAGTTACGAGTTTCGGGTCTAAAGCACAACACAGCATCATAATTTCCCTGCCATTTTTCTTCTTTACCTTCTCTTTTCATGACTGCAGGTATATTGCTTTTCAACAATACGACATACGGTTTTAGTACGTCGCGTTAAAATATTTTGGTTATGCTGTTTTGGCAGCCGCAGGTCGAAGATTCCGGGCTCTGTTTAGGGGCTTCAGTCTGCGAATACAACGATGATAGT
>JAJRXD010000002.1 GCA_024276465.1 Deltaproteobacteria bacterium | reverse complement strand
CTCGATGATTGCTGATATCCGGTTTCGCGTTGACGAAAATCCTTTCGAGCCCCCGGCCCTGAGTGACATCGATTATCAAAGCCTGATGCCGCCGGCAGATGGAACCTGGTCTGCCGAAGACAGAGCTGATTATATTAACAGGGTTGACCTTATTCTGGATGAAATGAGCTTGTCTGCAAACGCATCAGATATAATTAATTATTTCGAGAATTGCAGTGATTTGCTGAAGGGTGCCGGTTTTCCGATACTACAGCCCTGACACAAAGACATTACTCAGGCTTGAAAAGATAAATTATCAGCAAAAGTACAGGCCAAATGTGTGGAGCGAAAAAATTTATCTAAAAGCTGAAAACCTGATTTGCACAAAATCTTTGTGCATTGCCAACTGGAGGAGACCGGCAAAACAAAACTGCAAACAGGTGCGATATATGAATATTAAGGAAGAAGTTATTTTCAGGAAATACCTTGACATTGAAAATTTCATAAGTTAAGTTCAGTTAGTCAAAGACATGGCAGGTAATTGTTACATTACCACTTCTCTGGATTCAAGACTTCTAATAAAAAATTTATGCTGTTTTTCTGTAAAGATAACGGCATTTACAAATCTATCTACATATCTTACATACTATCATAATAAAAAACAGGTTGTCAAAGTGCTGCGGGCAAACACTTTTCTGATTAGATATTAATAATAATAATTTAGGAGGAGGGAATTATTATGAAGAAGTTATTTATCCTGCCATTTTTAATCATGTCATTTATAGTTTTACCATCTGTGTCCTTTGGGTCCTTTGCTGATTTGGACGGTGATGGAATTTTAGATGATGGAGACAACAGTAGCATAGCAGGTGATAACCCCTGTACAGGAGGTGAGATTGTAAATTGTGATGATAACTGTGCTAATACTCCAAATGGTCCGGATAATGGTACTTGCACAACAGGTGATTATACGGGAAATAGGTGTACAGATAATACTACCTGTGGTTCAGGGGGATTTTGCAGTATGAATCAGGAGGATTCTGATGCAGATGGAGCAGGGGACGCATGTGACAACTGTCCTTCAACACCAAATGGTCCAAGTCTGGGCACATGTGAAGAGCCGTTTATGCATGTAGGGATTAATCCATGGGGGTCATGTACGGACAGCAGCGAATGTAATCCTGGTGAGGTCTGCGAAAAAAGCAACAGGGATGCAAATGCTGATGATGTAGGAGACGTATGTGGATGCTATGCTGATTTTAATGGCGATGGCCGGATCAATTTTAGTGACTTGCTAATTTTGACAGGTGAGTATGGCAGAACTGATTGCTCCCAGGGAAACCCCTGCCAGGCTGATGCTAATGGAGACGGAAAAGTTAGTTTGAGAGACATGAGTTTAGTGGAGGAAGAATTCCAGGAATGGTGCCAGCCCCCAATCCCATGATAAAACATCAACACCTCAGAGGAATTAAGTTTCGAAAACTTAAATAAAAGGGGAAGACAAAAAATGAAAAAGCTATCAAATTTATTTAAAATTACTTTAATTTTATGCCTGATGGCAACCCCTGCCTTTTCATTATCATATAAATTTGACTTTAATGGAGATGAAGACTGGGATACTGCCTGGATTTTACAGCCGCCCCCAGTGGGTGAAACAGTACAATTAGAATTATGGCTCGATGATAATTATATCTGCCCGCCATCAGATGATCTTTTAGGCGTGTCATTCTATTTTAGCTATGACGCCTCAAAAATACAAATTAATCAGATAATTCCTAATGATGATGCATTTGGAGGCCCTTTCGATTCAGTCTTTACCAACATAGATGACAATTATGGTGGAGTAAGCATACTTGAGCTTGGTAAATTTGAATTTGTTACTATTGGTAATAATAAAATTCTGCTCTTTACCCTGGAAGTGGAAGCCCTGGAATTGGGTAGTCTTGTAATTACCGCTTCTGACAATGTAGGGTTTCCGTTTGATGACGGGTTTGTTTTAAACTGTTATAACCGTGAATATGTACCACCTGCAAATGATGGAAATGCAATTATCTACCTTGCTTATGAGGATTCTGATCTGGATGGTATAAATGATGACGGTGACAATAGTAAAATTCCGGGTGATAATCCATGTACAGGTGGAAACACAATATTATGCGATGACAACTGCCCTGATGACCCTAATCCTGACCAGGAAAACTTTGATAATGATACTTTAGGAGATATCTGTGATCCGGATGATGATAATGATACAATCCCTGATGTGATAGATAATTGCCCCAAAGCATATAATACAGCTCAGGAGGATACTGATAATGATACTCTTGGGGATGTCTGTGATAACTGTCCGGATGTTTCTAACCTGAACCAGCAAGATACTGACAGTGACGGGACAGGTGACCTGTGTGATACTTGTACAGATACTGATATGGATGGCTACGGTAATCCAGGATTTTCAAATACCTGTGAAGATGACAACTGCCCTGACACACCAAACGGCCCTGGTGGTGGTACTTGTATAAATGTAAGTTTTGTAAATTTGTTTACTGATAATGCCTGTACAGTTCATGAGGAATGCGGAGATATATTAAATTTTTTCTGTGACAAAATAAACAGTGATCAAAATGGAAACGGTATAGGTGATGCCTGTGAATGCTATGCAGATTGTGACAACAACACCAAGGTTGACATATTTGACCTTCTTATAATTAAGAATGAGTATAACCGTACTGACTGCCCCTGTGATGCGGACTTGAATGAAGATGGCAAAGTAGATATTTTTGACCTTACTGTAATGAGAAACCAGTATAACAGGACTGGATGTCCAGTTGTACCGTAAGAGGGTTTAACGCAGTTTGGAAATCCCTGTCCTGTGTGACGGGTAACTGATAAACAGGAAAAAAAGCAACTGCATGCTGTAAACTTATATTTTTCTTTTTCTGCTTGCAGCTATTGATATGTCAGGGTGCCAGTTTGCACCTGCACCTTTTCCCTTCTGTTCAATTATAGCATCTATCAAGTATGGCCTGCCGTCTTTTGTGGCCTGAACAGCTCGTTTCATTGCAGGTCTGATCTGGTCAGGGCTTGAAACAAGTTCTCCTTTAATTCCAAAACTGTTGGCAATACCGACAAAATCCACATCAGGGTCTCCGAGGTAACATGCAATATCTTTTTTGTCAGCATCCTGCCGCTTGGTGAGGCGGAACATTCTGTTTCTTGGCCCGTCATAACTTCGATTATTAAACACAACAATAATTTGCCTAATCCCACGAAAATGACCGACGAATCCCATTTAAAGTGACCAAAATCATTTCATTCAGAGACCTTAAATTTAACAAGCATCAGTCATGTAACAGAGCATACAAAAAGCGGTCATTTTGCACAAGATTTTTCCTTT
>JAJRXD010000116.1 GCA_024276465.1 Deltaproteobacteria bacterium | reverse complement strand
GTCCAACTTCGGCGTTGCGCGGCATCCTTTCCCGATATTAATCGGGATACAGTAAGTACGCCTCATCCTGGAGGATTTGCGCGCCTTGAATTTGAAGCTTTTTACTTTGCCATCGAATTTTTACTTTTTACGGCTTCATCATTAACTGACAAAAAATTTTTCGTGCCTTCACCACTTCTTTTTTCCTGCTTCCAGACATTAATTCGTCTTTTTCGATGACTTGCATTGCAGCTATTCTGGCAGCAGTCTTATTTAATCCAGGAAGCTCTTTGATAAAACGCATACTTTGCCTGGTCTGTTCATCAGCCTCGGCCAATCACATGATGTAATGTCCCGGGTGCTTTCAATCCTGGTTGTCCGGGCATTTTTTTACCCTCCAAGAAAAGTTTTTTTAGTTACCGTAACTATCAAGCTGTGAAATAATCATAAAATACAATATATGGAAGTGCTATGTGTTGCAGCCACTATATATCGATATATTAAGATGTTATAAATATCAATAATTTTTAATATAAATTTTTTCACTTTGACCGTATATGACAAACCCATCTGCTACACTTTTAAATATATGAATGAGCTTAAAGACATATTTGAAAACTAATAACCAATTAAGATTTACGAACAACTAAAGTTTAGGGAGATGCCAATGAAATTTTTAGCAACATTCATATTGTTACTACTCTTTGCTGTAAATGCAATTGCAGAGATGAAATACAACCGGTATGAGAACAGGTGGGAAAATGCAGCACCTGATTCAGAGTTGCGCTACAACATATATACAAAGGAGTATAAATACTCTGCACCTGACTCAGAACTGAAGTATAACCCCCAGGAAAACAGATATGAAACAACAGAGCCTGATTCAGAACTTAAATACAATAGTTATGAAAACGAGTATCAGTATGCTCCAGAAGATTCTGAGCTTGAATATAACATATATGAAAACAGATGGGAGTATTCAAGATGAAACAGATAACCGATTTTCTGTTTTTAGGTTTTATTTTTTCTCTGTTTTACTTGAGTCTGGTCATTGCAGAAGATGTAACAGTGTATGACTACAGTACAGGTCAGTACAGGCATTATGATGTTGAGCAAAGCGGGAACAATATTGATGTATATGACTGGCAAACCAACCAATATCGGAATTTTGAAATGGACAGCAGCGGCAATATTTATGACTGGAAGGAAAACAGGTTTTATGATGTGGACATGAACAGCAGTGGTAAAAGAGGCACAGTGTTTGATTACAGGGAAGGAAAGTTTTATGACTTTGAAATAGACCGGTGATTATTAATAAACAAAACAGACGTTAATTTTCAATTTTGGAAAAACAAAACATGGAAAACTTCCTCGTTCCAAACGAAAACAAGCTTAGAGAAGCAATACCTGACAGACAAGTTCGGGTCTGGGGAATTGATCTTGGCACAAGTAACTCTGCAATCTCAGAGATTCTCTGGCAGCCAGGCAATGACTCGCCACCACAATGCAAGTGTCTGGAGTTGAGTCAGTCTGCATATGAAAAAACAATCCGGAAAATTCTTGTTCCCTCGTTTGTTGCCAGTCTGCTTTCCGGAGAAACCATAGTAGGTGAAGGGGCAAGCCAAATCAGCACTCTGATAAATGATTCGACCTTTGAGCCTGGAAGAAACCTGTTTTCCGAAACTAAAAATGATATGGGTCTGAAAAAAACCTATTATAAAGCAGGAGAAGATTTTAATGCAGCATGGAAAATTGCCGGGCACATTTTGAAATTTTTAAAACAAGCTGCAGAAGACTCAACAGGTGCAAAGCCTGACCGTATTGTAATAAGCGTTCCAGCCTCATTTCAGCTCAGCCAGCGGAGAGACACCCTTCGGGCAGTCAGGATGGCCGGGCTTGAAATAAAGGATTTTGATCTGATTGATGAGCCAACAGCAGCCCTTCTGGATTATCTTTCAACCCGCCACTCCAAAAGCACCTTTACACAGGGCATAAGTAATAATGTTCTGGTGTTTGATTTCGGAGGAGGCACCTGCGATATCTCAATTGTCAGGGCATAAATTGACGGAAAAGACTCACCTGTTAAAGCCTCCATGATTGCTACATCACGCTACCACCTGCTGGGCGGAAGGGATCTTGACAATGCTCTTGTTCATGAACATTTGATCCCGGCTCTTGCACGTGAGAATGGTCTGCCAGTCAGTGATCTTTCCTGGTCTGACAAAAAACGCTGTCTTGAACCCCAGCTTCGGAGAACTGCAGAAGCACTCAAGATTAATATCTGTAATAAATTAAGGCAGCTCATAAACAATGACAGCTATGAAAACTCAGACAAAAAGCTTATCGCTGTGGAAACAGACCCGGTTGAATGTTTTCTTGGAAGCAGAAACCTTCAGCTCAAGTGGCCCGGTCTTACTGCGCATGAATGGGAAGAGCTTCTGGAGCCGTTTATTGATACTGAATTTCTCTATGCCCGTGAAACAGAATACCGCCTTACTCATTCCATCTTTGCGCCCATTCAGGATGCTCTTGAGCGTGCAGGTATGAAGCCCAGGGATATTCACATGGTAGTGCTTACTGGTGGCAGCACACTTATTCCCCAGGTAAAGCGAGCTGTGTCAGAATATTTCAAGGATGCAAAAAAATGTATTTATAAAGATCCAATGAATACTCAACTTGCAGTATGCCGTGGTGCAGCCTGGCATGCCTTTTTCCTTGAAGTGACAAAACGCCCCTTTATTCAGCCTGTGGTTCCTGATGAAATCGCGCTTCTCACAAACAGCGGGAAGCCATACACTCTTATTCCAGCAGGAAGTCCAATACCATGGCCCCGGGACGGGTCTTTTCAGCGTCTTACAAACCTGGAAGTTCCACAAACCTTTGTCAGGGAGCTGCAAATGGAGGTTGTTGTCCGATGTTCGGATCAGCCGCTGTTTACAGAAAAATGGCAATTGAACCACGTAGTAAGTGCCGGTGATCCAATAACCCTTGAGTACAGGATAGGCAGCAATCACGAGCTTGAATGCTGTGCATATCTTGCAGCAAGGCCATGGGAGACCTTTGAGAGAACTGTTGACAATCCCCTTGTAAGCGTATCAAACCCGAATAAAACAAAAATTAAAATTGAAGAACTTGAAGAGCAGCTCAGGCAAAAAGGCGGTCCTTCAGCCAAAGACAGGGATACTCTTATAGATCTTGCCGGCTGCTATGCAGATCTCAGGCAGCATGACAGGGCTCAGGATAATCTAAGAACAGCTCTTCGGCTCATTAACCAGCCTGATTCTTATATCTTGAATTTGCAGGGAATTTACTATGGGGAAAGCAAAGATTATGTCAGACAGGAAAAGGCATATCTTGAAGCTGCAAAGGCAGACCCTGAATGGGGCGGTCCAAAATTCAACCTATCTCTGTATTATCAGAAGAAAAACCAGCATAAAAAGGCACTGGAATCAATTGAAGAGGCATTAAGAATAGAACCTGATTCAGCCCCCTACCTTGTTAAAAAAGGATTATGCCTTAAGTCGCTTGGAAAAACTGATGAGGCAATATTGGCATATGAAGAAGCGACGTATATGTTTGAGTCAATAGAGGACTTAAATGAGTGGGAGCTTGGCTGGTATGAAACGTGCGCTGAACAGCTTAACCGTAAAGATTTGCTGAAAAAAACAGGTGAGGAGCGTAAAAAACGGCGTGGTCCAAAGCGCAGGCCTGCTGGTGATGATATGTTGCGTCCTGTTGTTAAGGGAGGGCTTCAAAGGAGAGATGTTAAATGTTAAGTATTCTCATTCATAAATTCAGTGACATATCTCATATCATTTTTCACCGCCCACTTGCTTCGTTTGTTCGAGACGCAGAGAAAACAGAAACTGTTTTTTGAAACCACAGACACACGCGGAGAGAGGATTATATAGTATAAAGTATGCTCAATGTAAATATGCATTTATGCAAGCCTGACCCTATTACATACTCTGCTACTCTGCCCCAACAAGTTAATAAGGGAATTTTAGAAAAGTCAGTCAGTTTTGATAATTTAGAATGGATGTAGTATCACATCTCAGTCCTGTCACCAGCTAAATCGCCTATAACCTTTTCCAGACCAGTAACTACACGGGACATCATTTCAAAATTTATCTTATCAGGGGTGTCCAGAGACGTATGATAATAAGGGTACCTGAAAGGTGCAGTATCCGTAACCATAATTGCCGAATAGCCCATCTTCCAGAATGGCCAGTGATCGGACCAGAATATACCCGGCACAAACCATGGAAATGCACCTCCTTCGGATGGGAAGCGTGAGTGCCTGCGAAAAGAGGCAACAGCATCCTTGAGGAGTTTGCGGGATGACAGGTTGGAAACAAATGCTATGAAGTTTCCCCGTGATGGATAGAAAAATCCGAGAGGGAATAAATAACGCTGGGATCCTTTTTTATCAGAGTACCAGCCTATTGTTTCAAGAGACATCATTGCAACTATGTCTTCTTCTCTTTCCTTGCAGCGCTTTGCGTAAACATGGCTCCCCATCTTTTTGGTCCAGAAAAAGGGTGGTTCCTCATTTGCAAAGGCAACAAATCTGATGGTTTGTGACATATCCCTGACTGAGAATGCACGGGCAAGTGCAAGGAGGGCGGCAATACCGGAACCGTTATCATTTGCACCTGGAGAACCTGTTACCGAATCATAATGTGCACCAACGACAACGATCTTATCGGCCTGGTGCACACCCGTCTTTTCCGCTTCTATGTTATAGTAGACTTTACCATCTATGCTGTATGACTGACGTTTAACAGACAGTCCGGCCAGGGAAAAATACTGTTCTATGAAATCGGCAGCAATATTCAATTTATCAATGTTCAAATAATTGCGTTCGCCGATCTCTTTTGCGAGTGTCTCCACGATAAGTTGCAGAGCACTGCTGAGTTCAGCTTCCTCATGTGTATAAGGCGGCAGGGGGCTGTTAAAACTTTCAGAAGGCATGCTGGTCAGGTATGATATTCCTGCCAGTGTTAGTGCACACAGCAGGAACAAACCAATTGTGATACGCAATAAAACATACCAGGATATCAGAAAACAGGGACAGCGACTATTATTTTGCTGTTTTTCTCGGTCTACCATGAGCACGTGCCTTCAGGCGGCGACTGAACTTTCTTTCAAACTGTTCAATAAATCCGTCATCCCCACAGGGTCGCCCGGTCAGGGCATTCTTCCTGATAGTTTCTATCAGGGTCTTGTCCTCAGTTTCCCTTAAATATTTGTGCCAGTCAACTGTTTCATCCAGCAGATAACATCTGCCCGAAAGAATCTCATTCTCACTTTTATGCACATGACTTTGTGCACTTGACCACTCGTACTCTTCGGCTCTTTTTGCAATCCCTGCACGTACAGGATTGTTCTCGATATAGCGAATTGCTCCATACGTATGTCGATCATCAAGAATACAGGAATAAAATCTTCCCTGTGCTTAATCCCACGGAAAGTGACCGCGAAATCCCATCCAAAATGACCGGCAAATCCCACTGAAAATGACCGGTCAATCCAAGGCAAAATGACCGACGAATCCCATTCAAAGTGACCGATTTTTCATTCATC
>JAJRXD010000115.1 GCA_024276465.1 Deltaproteobacteria bacterium | reverse complement strand
TTTGTTAGCGCGGCGTATGTAGGAGCCAGCGAAAGCCGCGAAAAACAGACCTGTTGCTGCGTAATATCGCGCCTGAAGGCGCTCCTACAGAAAATTATTGATCAGATTTTAACCTGAATCAGGACTTTTCGTTCAGACACTGCTTACTTAAGCTGATATTCAGGCATTTGTGTTATTGCTGAAATTAAAGTTTTAATCCGTGCCTCCATTTCGGGGCCATTTGGCGACCACTTTCCAGAACCCTGCAGGATTTCCACCAGCTCATCTTCCACGTCAGAGGAAACAGACAAAGGCAAAATATCCCCTAAAATATCATGAACCAGTTTTTCAGGATCATCAGGGGCGGGATAAGTGTTGATAAACTCCTGAAAATCGATGGATACCCATTCCTCTTCAGAGTTCAGCATGTAAGTTCCAAATATCTGTCTTAACGGAAGGGTGGAAGTATTCAGCCACTCCTGATGTTGCTTCCACCCTGCCACATTAGGAGGGTTGAAGGGTATTTGCCCGAGTTGAAAAAGAACATACTCCATCATCTGCTTGTTAACATTTGTTGCCCTGAACTGGCGAATAAAACCCAGAATCAGATCAAGGGGGCTTTTTATGTCGGATCCAATAAAATTATCGTTCATGAAATGAGCACTTTTAAACAGGGTTTTCAGTACAGGCTCCAGCTCATAACCTCCGGTGCGAAGAACATCAGCCAGTTCACTTACAATCTGTTCATCAGGAATATGATACACAAAATGGCGGTAGAGCTTTCGGGCAAGGAAAAGGGCTGTCTCTTCACGATCAAAAATTATGTCAACAATATCATCTGCCCCCCAGTTTCCTGTTCTGTTGTAGAATGTTTTTATTCCGTCATCGAACATTTGAGGATCAAAAGAGGAGGAATTTTTACTGCATCCGACAAAGCGGGTACGCCATCCCTTTGCGGTTAGGAGCACCAATCCTGACGCGTCTCAAAAGATGTGCTGCCTTTGTCCTGTCCCAGGGACTGGATAAAGAAGGTTTATAGGGTTCCAGACCATCTTTAACAACAACTTGCGGCAAGACATATCTTGATGAAGACAAGGCATTATGATGGCCTGATGTGAAAGTTTTAAAAAATTCTCTTCTTGTTACTGTCATCACCTGTTGTCCTGTGTTGTGTGCCAAATGCGAATTTTTGTCCAGTCAATAAACAAGTTATCTGATTTGAACTGAAATGCAATTCAAAAAAGTGTAAAAAAAGCTGTGGTATATTTTTACATAACTTTTGCCAAATCCCTGATTTTAAAGCATGAATCACAACGAAAAATTGTATTATTGTCTCCTTTGGATATAAACGTATTGTCAGAAAACAAACCACAGTGTGTTTCTCTGAGAGCTCTGTGGTTCATGTTCCCCCTTTTTTTCATTAAACATTTAAAAATACAATATGAAATCCCGAAAAAAAATAGTTTAAATCTTTTGAACATGATAAAATCAATTTATTGCTGACAGGGAGACAGGGAACATGAAAAAAATAGTGGTTTTTTTATTATTAGTGATTTCAGGCAGTGCGTTGCAGGTTTTAGCAGAAGTAAAAACAGAGTATTATCCTGATGGTAAATTAAAAGCAGAGTGGAATTATAAAAAAGGAACACTGGAAGGCATAAGCAGAAAATATTTTAAAAGCGGCAAAATAATGATGGAAGTGAACTATAAAGACGGGAAAGAGGATGGCCTGACTAAAATTTACTATGAAAGCGGAAAATTACAATATGAGAACAATTACAGGCAGGGTAAACCTGACGGAGTATCGAAAATGTTCGGCGAAAAGGGGAATTTAATGTATGAGTGGAACTACAGGAACGGAAAATATGAAGGCGCAAGAAGGAAATATTTTGAAAACGGCAACATCTGGTTTGAAATGAATTATAAAAACGGGAAAAGGGATGGTGTGAGCAGGGAATATTTTGAAAGTGGCAAAATAAGGCATGTAAATGTTTATGAAAACGGGAAAACAATAAGCCATCGGGAATATGATGAAAAAGGGAACCTTTTAAATGAGGAGTCAATACTTAATCAGTGAAAATATTTTAATAGAAAAAGTTATATATTTTGTATGTTTTTATTTTTTTTCTTGACTTGAGATTGCTTAAGCACTAAAAAAAAGAAAATCGTATTAATTTTTCCTATGTTAAGACGATTGATAGATTTACATGAAAACCGGAGGGTATAATTTGAATCAATCTATGGCACCGGAATTGTCAAAGGAATCTCTGAAAATCAAAATACGGCCGCTCCCTTCTTTTTCTTTTCCCTCTCCTGTATACATTGTTTTTGTTTTGTTGTTTTATTATTTACTTTGGGCCGGATTTTCCCATGCAGCTGAAATTGTTTTTGCCTGGGACCCAAACCCCGAACCGGATGTTGCAGGTTATAAGATATGCTATGGGTTCTCTGCAGGTTCTTATTCAAACTGTATTGATGTGGGAAATGTGACAAGATTTACACTCTCAGATCCAACCCTGATAGCGGGACAGACCTGTTATTTCAGCTTAAAGGCCTACAATACAAATGCCAGGGAGAGTGCATTCTGTAATGAAATTTCATACACAATCCCTGCTTCCACAACCACGACTGTATCTGTCATTACTACTTCTCAAACCACGACAACCATTACTGCTCATGAGATTATCATTGATAACGGCAAACCCTGAACAGCAGTTACAGTCACCCATGCTGTCTTTACCTGGTGAAGATCTGCTTTAGGAGACTCCTTTTGCAGTTTCAGGGAAACTTGCAGCACTAATTTGAAAGCATGAACAGGTCAGGACCATGAACAAAAAGGAGTGGGATAAAAAATACAAGTCTAAAAACCCTGGTGAAGAGCCGGAAGTACCTTCTCTGCTTGTTGAAAACAGGCACCTTTTGTCAGGGGGTACAGCCCTTGATATTGCCATGGGTATGGGACAGAATGCTGCTTACCTGGCTTCATGCGGCTATGATGTTACAGGTATTGACAATTCTCCTTCAGCTGTTTTACTGGCCTCGGAAGTTGCAGTAAAGAGGGGTGTTTCAGTAACTGCTGTTGAAGAAAACATTTTAAAATATGACATAAAGCATAATTGTTTTGACGTAATTCTGAATTTTTATTTTCTTGAAAGGAACCTTATAACAAAAATTAAAAATGGACTCAAAAAAAACGGTCTTGTTTTTTTTGAAACCTATACAACTGAACATTCACGTTTTCGCTGTCCGGAAAATTATGATTTTCTGCTCAAACCCGGAGAACTCCTTACTTTTTTTCTTGAGTTTTTTATTATTTTTTATCACGAAAGAATAGAAGAAAAAAGAGCAGTTGCAAGCCTTATTGCCCGGAAAGTTTAACCCTTACCCTGCAGCAGAAATCGCAGTGGGAGGTAAAAAAGCGTACCGAAACCTGCAGTCAGAGCAAAGCAATTGTGCCAGGCATTTTATCTCAATGCTTCAAAAAAAGATGAACTCATAAAAAAAAAATACAAAAATATCTTGTTTTGTTAAAGCCTTTATAGTATATTAAAATAAATTAGGTTAGGCCCGCACTCAATTTTGCGGGTTCGGTTTCGCACTGAGGGAAAAATTCCATTTGTAAAAAGTGGCGACCTGAAGTTTGGGACCTTTATGAAAAGTTTTTTGAAAGGAGGAAGTCACTATGGCTAATGGAACTGTAAAATGGTTTAATTCCAGCAAAGGCTTTGGATTCATTGAACAGGCAGAAGGTCCGGATGTGTTTGTGCATTATTCGGCAATAAATTCAAATGGGTTCAAGGCGCTCAATGAAGGCGACAAGGTCACTTTTGACATAGAGCAGGGGCAAAAAGGTCCATCTGCAGTAAATGTTACTATAGATTAGCTGATTGTTTTTGAAAGATCAAAGGGTGTTCCATTGAGCTTTTGTTATGGAGCACCCTTTTTTATTGTCTCCTTCAGGAATTTAACCTTAGCCTTCCCTGTTAAAGACGGGATTTCCAACAGGCAAAGAATGTGCAGATAATCACATGAATTTACAAATTCACTGGAAAATATTTTTTGGCCTGTGCCTTGGTTTTATTCTGGGTATCCTGTCCAGAATATTCGGTTTTCAGGAAATTGTTCTAAACTATGTTTCAGTTATAGGAACGGTTTTTTTGCGTGCTCTCAGGATGATAATTGTTCCCCTGATTGTATCATCCATCATATCTTCCGTGGCTGGAATAGGTTCTGCAGAAAGGTTTGGCAGGCTTAGTCTGAAAGCTCTCTTTTATTATGTTATTACCAGCCTTCTTGCCATTGTCACTGGCCTCACGCTTGCCAATGTGATCAAACCAGGTGTCGGTGCTCAGTTAGGTCTGGGGGCTCAGCCTGTGGAGCTCCCCGCAGATGCAGCAAAATTCGGTGATATCCTTCTTGGAATAATTCCAACCAACCCGCTTGCATCGATGGTTAAGGGAGAAATAGTCCCCGTAATTTTCTTCTCACTTCTTTTTGGTTTTTTCATAACACGGGCATCAGATCCATACAAAGATCAGTTGAGAAAATTTTTCCAGGGTGTTTTTGAAGTGATGATGCTTTTTACGCAGTTTATTATCCGATTTACTCCTCTTGGAGTCTTTGCGCTGCTTGCAGAGGTCACGGCTAAAAACGGTCCCGGTGTGTTTATTCCCCTGGGAAGTTATATGCTTACGGTTGTTATCGGGCTGATGATACATGCCTGCATTACACTGCCGGCTCTTCTGCTGCTGACAGGCGGTATAAAACCATTTGCTCTTTTCAAGGCTGTAACCAGTGCGCTTATGACGGCTTTTTCTACTGCTTCATCCTCTGCAACCCTTCCTTTAACAATTGATTCGGTAAGAAAAAATGCTGGTGTTTCCTGTGATGTAAGTGGTTTTGTTTTGCCTTTAGGGGCAACCATTAATATGGACGGAACAGCCCTGTATGAGTGCGTTGCAGCAATTTTTATAGCACAGGCTTATGGTATCGAACTGAGCCTTGTGCAGCAGATAACAGTTGTGGTTACTGCTCTGCTTGCAAGCGTTGGTGCTGCTGCTGTTCCCATGGCAGGTCTTGTCATGATTGTTATAATACTTCGTGCTGTTGGCCTCCCCCTTGAAGGGGTGGGGTTGATCCTGGCTGTTGACCGCATTCTGGATATGATGCGAACTTCTGTAAATGTGTGGAGTGATACCTGCGGAGCTGTAATTATCGCAAGAAGCGAAGGGGAAAAGAATTTGAAAGTAAAAAGGTAAAAAGGGAAGGGCTCTTTTATAGAAAAACAAAAGATAATAGTAATAATGGGACCAACCGGTGTTGGAAAAACCGGGATAGCCCTGTGTCTGGCACAAAAACTTCCTGTTGAAATTATAAATGCCGATTCCATGCAGTTCTACAGGCATATGGATATCGGGACATCAAAACCAACCCCTGAAGAGCAGAAGATTGCCCCGCATCATCTTTTCTCGGTTGTCGAGCCTGATGAAAGTTTCAATGCTGCCAGATTTATGCAGATGGGCAGACAGGTAATAGAGGATATTGCATTACGAAAAAAAATTCCTCTTGTTGTCGGAGGTACCGGCCTGTACATGAAGGCCCTTACAAAAGGTCTTTTTTCTGCCCCTGAAAAAGATGAAAACATGAGAAAGCAGTTAAGGGCGGAAAGCAAAAAGGCACTTTTTGAAAAACTCAGACATGTTGACACTGAGGCTTCGCAGAGAATTAACCCAAATGACGTTGTCCGTATTATACGGGCACTTGAGGTTTTTTATCTCACAGGCATACCCCTTTCCGAGCATCACAGAAAACACAAATTTCAGGATGCCATTTACGACTGTTTGAAGATATGCCTTACAAGGGACAGGGAGAATTTGTATATGCGCATTGAAAAGAGGGTTGACCAGATGATAGAAAATGGCCTTTTGCAGGAGATGAAGGAACTTATGGAAAAGGGCTGTTCTCTTAATGCCAGGCCTTTCCAGAGTATTGGTTACAGGCAGATTAAGGAATATATTTTGGGACAGATATCTTTTCAGGATGCAGTTTTGCAGATCAAGACGCAGACAAAGCGGTTTGCAAAAAGGCAGTTTACATGGTTCAGGAATGAGCCTGATCTGATATGGATTAAGCTTCCTGAGCAGGCTGAAGAGGTGGAAGTGTTAGCCAGAAAGTTCTTGAACATTGTATAAAACTTAACTACAATTGTTTGCGTGTTGCGTGTTGCGTGTTGCGTGTTGCGTGTTGCGTGTTGCGTGTTGCGTGTTGCGTGTTGCGTGTTGTGTGTTGCGTGTTGCGGAGATGTTTACTATGAAAATGAAAAGGCGAAAATATAGTTCAATACTGCTGTTGGCAGTTTCAGCACTCCACTTAATATTTTTCGGTGTATCTTCCGTGTTTTCACAGGATGTTTTCAGTGAGGGGTTTACCGGGAGAGGGGTTTCGAAAATTGTTGATGGGGACATGGCAAGTGCAAGGCTTGGCGCTCTTGAAGATGCCAAGAAGAAGGTTGTGATGGAAGCGGTTTGTGCCGGCCTGTCTCTTGAAGATATAACAAAGTATTACCTTACACTTAAGAACCTCTTTATTGACCATCCTGAAATTTACCTTCAACGCTTTAAAATTGTTACTGAGAATGCATTGTTTGATTCATATAATGTGACCATACAGGGTTTTGTACAGTATGACCAGCTCAGGAATGATCTGTCGACAATGGGAGTTATCGGTTCCGGGCGGAAGAAGGTGAAGATTCTGTTAATGCTGGCAGAGAAGGGTATGGATTCTCCTGACGAAACATTCTGGTGGTCTTCAAACGAAAAATTCTCTTCTTCCCGGTACAGGTCGCAGCATAATCTGGAAAAATATTTTATTGAAAAAGGGGCATACGTAATAGACCCTTCACAAATACCGGAAAGCATTTATTCTGAAAAAATCGGTCAGAGTTCTGAACCTGTTATAGAAGAAGCAATATGGCTGGCATCCCGGGTGGGAGCAAGTTTAGTTGTCGTTGGCAAATCCGAGCTTACAAGGGTTGATGCACAGAAGCTTTCTTCTCTTGCAAGCATTCAGTGTGATATGGGCGTGCGTGTGATAGATGTACATAATGGATCCATTGTTGTACAGGCTGCGACCTATGCTCTTGGCATACATGTTGATGAATCATCTGCAGCTTTGGATGCTATTGACAAAGCAAGCAGGCACTTATCCGGACAGATTATGGATACAGTTTATCTTACCATTAGAAACAGGCATGAATATGTGTTTGAGCTTGCTTTTGATAAACCGGTAACCGACACTGAAGTAAGGCGATGGCTGGATGCCTTTCTAACTGCTTTTCCTGAAATTGAGATGACAGAGGTTGAAAACAACAGAAAAAAACAGATATGGTCTGTAAAATTATTAAGCCGGATTGAATCTGCTGATATTTTACAGAAAATGTTTGAGACAGGCTGTGAGGGCTATCAAACTGAGGTTGTGTCTGTGAATGATGATGTGATAAAACTTATGATATCCAGGAATTAACCATTTAATTTCTTACCGTGGTTTTGTTCAGGACCAATTTTGATGATGCTGATGAACATTCCGAATTTTTTTTCTGTTTTGCGAATTGTTTCGATCCCTCTGTTTATAATACTTTTGAGCTATGATAAGCACCTTGCTGCTCTTTCTGTTTTTGTGGTTGCGGCTTTTACAGATGCTATTGATGGATTTTTCGCCCGTCTGTTTAAGCAAAAGACTACTCTTGGGTCTTATCTTGATCCAATTGCAGATAAACTTCTTCTTGTAAGCTCTTTTGTTGCCCTTGCCCTGCTGAACCTTATTCCCAGATGGCTTACAATTCTTGTTGTAAGCAGGGATGTTATAATATCTATGGGGATCCTGATCCTCAGGCTGAATCTTTTTCAGATCGAGATCAAGCCGAGTCTGGTGAGTAAATGCACGACATTCTTGCAGATTTTAGCTATAGGAATAAGCCTGCTGTTTAGTGTCTTAGGCAGGAGTCCATTTCCAGTAGAGCTGATATACTGGGCAACAGGGGGCTTAACTATTGCAACCGGTGTTCATTATATTTTAAGGGGCATGAAGATTATTAATGAAAAGGCTGAGAGTTGATGAGTAGTCTGAAAGGCAGAGAAATAGTTCTGGGTGTTACAGGCTGTATTGCAGCTTATAAATCAGCGGAACTGGTAAGACATCTTGTAAAGCAGGGTGCGTGTGTTCATGTTGTTATGACAGACAGCGCACGGGAATTTGTTGCGCCCCTGACCTTTCAGACGCTTTCGGGCAGTCCGGTAACAACAGGCCTTTTCAAACTCTATGAAGAGAAAGAGATAGGGCACATTTCTCTTGCCAGAAGGGCTGATGTAATTGTTGTAGCTCCTGCAACAGCAAATATTATTGGAAAGGTGGCGGGTGGTATTGCTGATGACATTTTATCCACTGTTATCATGGCTTCCATGTCACCGGTGCTGTTTGCTCCTGCAATGAATGAGAGCATGTGGAAAAATCCCATCCTGCAGAAAAACCTGAAAATACTTAAAAACCTTTCATATAATTTTGTGAATCCAGGCTGGGGAGATCTTGCGTGCGGGGCTCAGGGAGAGGGAAGGCTTGCAGAAGCAGATGATATTCTGGATGAAATAACATGTATGCTTTCAACAAAAGATTTTGAGCAGAAACGGGCACTTGTTACTGCAGGCCCTACCTGTGAATCCATTGATCCTGTAAGGTACATATCCAATCCCTCTTCAGGGAAAATGGGATTTTCGATTGCCAGGGCTTTGATTTACAGGGGAGCTGATGTAACACTTGTAAGCGGGCCTACAGCCCTTTCTCCGCCACGGAATGTTAAGTTTGTTCCGGTGAGAACAGCTGAAGAGATGGCTTTGGCGGTGGAGGACGAATTTGGACAGACAGATATTGTTATCAAGGCAGCAGCAGTGGCAGACTATCGACCCGCAAATACTGCATTACAGAAAATAAAAAAAGAAAATAAAGGCCTGGTGCTGGAGATGGAAAAAACCCGTGATATTCTTGCCGCGTTAGGAGAGAAAAAAGCAGGCAGGATTCTTGTCGGATTTGCTGCTGAGACACAGGATCTGTTTTCAAATGCCCTTGTGAAGTTGAAGAAAAAAAATCTTGACATGATTGTTGCAAACGATGTCAGCAGAAATGATACTGGCTTTGGCACTGACATAAATAAGGTTGAAATTATTATGGCTGATGGATCAGTTGAGGATTTGCCTGCAATGGGAAAAGATGAACTGGCAGACAGGATACTGGACAAAATAGCACAGATAGTGAAAAAAAGTGAGCTAAAGTGAAGGGATTGGTTTTGTAAAGGAATAAAGGAAATAAAGGGTTCAAGGAGTCCAGGGTTCGAGGGGTCAAGTGAAATGTTTAAAAATTATAAAGAGTTAAAAGTTTGGCAGAAATCCTATAAGCTGTGTTTGGAAATTTACAGAACAACAAAAGGATTTCCTGAAGAAGAAAGATATGGATAAGGAGAGCAGCAGTCTCAGTATGTAGTAATATAGCAGAAGGATACGGAAGAAAAACACTTGACCCCTTGGACCCCTTGAATCCTCGACCCCTGGAATCCATTATCTTAGCGTCTTAAGCGAACGAAGAGAGCGGGCGGTTAGTATTAAAAGAAATTCTGTGCCCGTGTTTTTCTGTTTTGTTTTCACTATGACTATGACTATGACTTACACCGATAAATTACGCCATGATCTGCTTGATCTTGTTTCCGACCTTGAAGTTTATTTTAAATACCAGAAGCTTTCAGGGCTAAACTGGTTTTATCTGCAGAAACCTGAAAGTTCATCCAGAGAACATTGTCCTGCCTGTCTGAATGACCAGGAAACCAGGGAAGACCGGCTGAAACAGCTGCGGGATGAACTTGGGGATTGCCGGCGCTGCAAGCTCAATACAACACGGAAAAATATTGTTTTTGGAGAGGGGAGTGCTGAGGCACGGCTTGTTTTTGTAGGAGAAGCACCGGGTGCTGATGAAGATATGCAGGGCAGGCCATTTGTTGGCAAAGCGGGTCAGTTGCTTACAAAAATTATAAACGCAATAAACCTGAAAAGGGCTGATGTTTATATAGCAAACATCATAAAATGCCGCCCGCCTCAAAACAGGAATCCGGGAGATGATGAAGTCCGGGCTTGTATCCCGTTTTTAAAAAAACAGCTGAAAGTCATTAAACCGGATATTATCTGCACTTTAGGCAGAATTGCTGCAAAGGCTCTTCTTGAAACCGACAGGGGAATAACAGAACTCAGGGGTACGTTTTATCAGTTTGGTGACATCAAAGTTATGCCTACTTTCCACCCGTCATATCTATTGAGAAATCCGGATAAAAAAAGGGAAACATGGATTGATATGCAGAAGGTTCAGAAGGAGTATTTTAAAAACAGTTCAGAATAACCTGCTAACTGTTTCACAGGTATTTATTCTGTGTCTGGTTTATTGTTGTAAAGACTTTTCTTATAAGTAAATAATAATATTTACTTCATATCATCTTTTGTTAGCCAAATGTTACTAATTGCGTGTTACGGGTTGAAATATTTTTTTAACTCGCAACACACGTCAACCATCTATGCCTTTGTTACTTCAAAATCGTGTGGACGGTCTTCGCTCAGGTCAACAATTGTATAGGCCAGCCTTTCAATCCCCTCATTTTCAAACAGTTTTAATATTTTAATGTTTATGTTTTCGCGAACCTGCTCATGCTCTTTCCATAGTGTTGTCCTGGAAAAATAGTACAGTCGAATAATGCGGGCATTCCCCTCAAACTCCCTGAAATTTACCATGTGAAATTCCTGATGGACATCCTCATCGCTTGTCAGGATCTCACGAATTCCCGAAAGGATACGTTCAAGCTTTACTACTGTTATGCCGTCAATTTTGAAGCTGTATTTCACACGCCGTTTGTACATTTTTGACCAGTTTTTAACCACCGAGCTGACAATGGTATTGTTGGGTACAACAGAAATGGTTTTGTCAAAGTTGCGGAACTTTGTGCTGCGAATCCCTATGGTTTCAACATCAGCATCCACAATCTTACCGTCATCAAGCTGTACCCAGTCGCCTTCACGGAACAGATTGTCAACATAGATAATACTGCAGCCGACCCAGTTAGAGAGGATGTCTTTGAAAACCAGCCCTATGGTCAGGCCCATGCCACCGACTAACCCTATAAGAGATGCAGCAGACATGCCAAGGAAAAGCTCGGCAGCCTTCATCATGACAATAATGACAGCTGCAATTTTTATCACCAGGCGAATATAGGGAACCAGGATATCATCAAGCTCAGTTTTGGTGCTAAGGGCAAATTTTTACAGGAACCCTGAGATAATGTCTGCGCTGGAGTAAAAAAACCAGCACAAAATTATGACAAGAGAGAACTGCAGAAGGCTTTGAAGAGTATTGTCAAGATTAGGGTTGATGTATGATAGCAGAAGCATTCTGCTGGCTATAAAACCCAGAAGAATTATTAATGAGTTCAGCGGCTTTTCAAGAACTTGTATTAAAGTATCGTCAAGCTCTGTTTTTGTTTTTCTGGCCAGTGTCTGGAAATATTTTATTACTACAAGTGAAAACAGCCTTCGAAAAAGCAATGTTATAGTAAGTATGGCTGCAACGGCAATAATTGTTAAGCCGGGTATGCCCAGAATAACACTGTCTGTTTTGAAGAGACTGAGAAATTCTTTGATGAATACCTTAAAGCTCATTTTTGTCTGTTTTTAACTGGTGTTGCCATTTCATTTTCTATTTTGTCAGGATCATTCGAATTGTACTGCACAAGTTTTTTAAGATGGTAAAAACTGTCTTCTCCCATGCTTACAAAAAAAAATCCTGTTTTATCTCCGGATGCCCTTGCAATTACAGCTTCAACCTTGAACCTTATTTCAGGGCTGAGTATAAAGACAACGCGGCATGTACGGCCCGCTTTAAATTCAGGGTCAGGGGAACACTGGATACCCCTCATGCTGAGGTCAAATGTCTTAGCAGAGACCTTTTTTCCGTTAACTTCAACAACTGTATCAAAATGCAGAGGAATTCTTGTACGTGCTCTTTTTTCTCTTTCCATAAATAAGACTCTTGTTTTGTTGAATCTCCTATTATAACCTGAATTTACCATGAAAAAAAGTTCCAGGAAGATAGATAAAGTTAGTAACAGAATTAGAACCAAAAGGTCAAACATTTATTTGTTAACATTAATATTTGTTTTGATAGGCGCGTACTCTATTGCTGCCCAGATCTATTTTATTCGTGAACTGCTTGTGGTGTTTCTGGGGAATGAACTTTGTATAGGAATAATATTTTCAGGATGGTTTGCCGGTATAGGGATAGGATCCTGTGTCGGGGGAAAGATCCGTAAAAAAACAGACCATGTAATACCGGTTTTCCTTGTTTTCGTTGTTCTCCTGTGCCTGCTCCCCTTTTTGTTAATACCTGTTATGAGAGTGGTTAGAGCAATATTCGAAGTTCCTCCGGGTGGATATGCATCAGCAGCTCATATTGCAGCTGCAACTTTTATTTCGATAACTCCTTTCAGTTTTATGGTGGGTGTTGTTTTCCCCCTGGCATGCCGGGTGCTTATCGGGAACAGTTCAAGGGGGAGTATTGAAATAGGATGGGTTTATATTTGGGAGTCAGCAGGCAGCCTGGCAGGCGGTATTATTATCTCTTTTTTGCTGATTCCCATGTACCCTCCGATGGTTGTTTTTGCATGGGGCTGCCTGCTGATTTTCTCAACCTCTTTTTTACTTGCATGTTATGTCAGGCAGGGTTCGGGTTTTTTAAAAGCATTATTGTTTTTCCTGTCACTCGTTGTTCTAATTGTCATCATTAGAGGAAGCCCCCGGGATTTTGACAGATATCTGGAGAAGCTCAGGTGGAATACCTTTCAAACCGGTCTGAAGCTTATTGTAAGCAGGGATTCGCAGTACCAGAACATTGTTCTTGCCGAAGCCCAGGAGCAGTATGGTATTTTTGGAAATGGAATTTTGTCAGGCACATATCCTGATGAATATCAGTCAGCTCTCAGAGCCCATTTTTTCCTTTCAGAGCATCCTGATCCCGGGCGGGTTCTGTTAATAGGAGGAGGAATAACAGGTTTTTTGAAGGAGATGCTCAAACACCCTGTGAAATCTGTGGACTATGTTGAGCTTGACCCTGAATTTGTCCGGATAATCTACCCTTTTTTAAAACCAGGTGACAAAAAAGCAGTCAAAGACAGGAGGGTAGAGGTTTTTCATATGGATGGCCGCAGGTTTGTTAAAGAGGCTGGGGGGAAATATGATCTGGTTATTGTTTTGACCCCCGATCCTTCAACAGCCCTCCTGAACAGGTTTTATACAGTGGATTTTTTTAATGAGGTACGAAAAATTCTCTCGGATAAAGGTGTCCTGATAATAGGGATGTCATCAACAGCAAATTATATCAGCCGTGAAATTGCTGATTACAATGGATCTCTTTATGCTGGACTTTCAAATGTTTTCCCTTTTGTTATGGTTGTTCCGGGCGAAAGAAATTATTTTTTTGCCGGTACTGCAGATGGGCTTTTTACAAAAGACCCGGGTGTTCTTTCCATGCGGTATGAGAAGAGAAATATTAATACAGAAAACTTTTCACCCCTGCTTTTTGAATGGCTGCTGCAGAAAGACAGAATTGAGTTTCTGGAAAATGCACTGACTGCAAAAAAAGACCTGCATATTAATACAGACTTTCATCCTGTTACTTATTTTTATAATCTTGTTCTATGGGACATGCTTTCAGGAGAAAAGGGAGAGATTGGTTTTTTCCGGGATATTAAGGAGAAAGGCGTCTGGTGTTTTTATATTGCGATCGTCCTTATTTTTCTTTCAGGATGTATGGGTTTTTTAGTGAAAAACAGAGAAATAATGATTCGTTTCAGTTGTCTCTGGGCGATTGGTACTACAGGGTATGCTGGTATGGCTATGGAGATGGTCCTTGTTTTTATGTTCCAGAGTTTTTTTGGATATATATATGAAAAAATTGGGGTTGTGGTTGCACTTTTCATGATGGGGATTGCTGTTGGAAGCCTTTTTATGCGCAGATGGCTGAAAAGATCGCAGTTTGTCAGGTTTGAACTCCTTATTACACTTGAGATTATAATATTTGCTTATGCTGCAGCTTCCCCGTTCATACTTTCGCTGATTTCTAAAACTGCAAATGCCGGCATAACTCCATTTTTTTTAACAGAATACTTCTATTTTGTACTTATATTTGTAATAGCCCTGTTTACAGGAATGGAGTTTCCGCTGGTATGCCATCTGCTTATCAGCAGTGGTTGTGAGAGTGGTTCTACAGCAGGCTCAGTTGATGCTGCGGACCATTTTGGAGCGTGCTTCGGATCTTTTTTAACCGGTGTTGTTCTTTTGCCTCTTTTCGGAATTCAGAATACATGTTTTTTTATTGCCCTGCTGAAATTGACCTGTGTGGGCTTTCTTGTAATAAATTTAAGGAGGGGTTTGGCTGGAGCACAGTAAAACTGTTTGTAATTATCCTTCAGATATTATAAAAACTGTCGATAAGTACAGCGTGCAGGAATCTTTAAAAACAATTGTTTTCCGGAGACATTATTAATGAAGATCAATGCAGAATTTTTTCCGATAAAGCAGATGAAGAACGAAGACAAAACACCTGAAAGACGTTCAAAAGCTGAAAAAACAGATAGAACAGAAGATATCATTGCTTTGTCAAACAATAACAAAAAACAGGTGATGGAAGAAAACAGAAAAGCTTCTGAAACAGCATTGCCTGACTTTAAGAAGGCTGTAGAAGAAGTTTACAAGCTTAAAAGTAAAATTTCAGAAGATACTTATACTGCTTCTGAAATACATCAACTTGAAAGTAAAAGGGTTCTTTTCCTTGCCCTGGATTAATAAATCTTTTCCCTGAACATTTCTTTTTATTTCAACCCCCTGATATCCCCCCTTGTTTCAAGAAGCAACCTGTATATTGAATTTTCCAGTGATGTCTGCGTTGCGAAATCGTGGCAGCAAAGCGTTTTGATGATGGTTGCTGTGCCTTGCTGTAATTCCTGCTGCAAAATCCGGAATAGAAAAATAATTTAAAGATATAACAGATTAATTCCGATATTTTCTGGCGACTCTGAAATGACAAAAATCACAAATAGAAATTTTTGATAAACATGAACAATGAGTAACAATCTATAACAAAGGGCATAAAAATGATTCCCTGTACTATTAGAAGTAAGTTTTTAATCATAGTCGGGATATTTGCACTTATTTTTTCAGGTTTTATTCTTTTTCGAACATGGTCCCAAAACCAGTCTCATACTAATGAGTTGCTGCTTTTACAGGATGAGCTTGTATTAAGCTTTAACCTTGCTGTTCGCCAATATGTTGCAGAAACCATCAGCCCATTCGATGAGCAACATGTTGATCATGACCAATTCATACCTGAAATAATGTCAACATATTTTGTTGCACGAAGTATTTTCGATAAAGTCCGAAAGCAGTTTCCAGATTATATTATCAAGTTTTCATCGGATAATCCCAGGAATCCTCTTAACCAGGCAAGTGCCAGGGAACTTGAAATGATCAATTATTTCAACGAAAACCCAAAAGTTGAAGAATGGTCAGGACAGATTGAGTTGGATGGGGAACTGTACCAGGCTCATTTTCATGCAATACGGATGAGGCAGAAGTGTCTTCGCTGCCACGGTGACCCAAAGGATGCTCCAAAATCTCTGCTGGAACGATATGGTGACAAAAACGGTTTTTATCGCTCTTCAGGTGATGTTATTGCGCTGGATAGTGTTGCAGTTCCGGTTTCAAAATACAGATCAGCTGCTATTAGACATACTGCTGCAAATTCTATTGTTATGATTATTGGTTTGTTTGTTCTGCTGGTTGCTCTGTATCTGCTCTTCTATTCCCTGATTGAAAGTAAAATTGTGCTGCTTACCAATCATTTTAGAAATGCTGCCGAGCAAAAAGATGACTCGCTGATTAAACCTTTAGATGACTGTGGTAATGATGAAATTGGGATACTGGCAAAGAGTTTCAATGTTATGGTTGAGAAACTGCACTCAGTGTGTGAATCTTTAGAACAGCGTGTGGCTGACAGGACCAGAGAGTTGAAAGCATTAAACGCTGATCTTCAGAATGAAGTGAACAGCCGTAAGAAGGCTGAGGAAAAGCTGCAACAGGAAAAGATTAACACCGAAAACATCAACCTGCAGCTTGAACAGGCAGTTGCCAAGTCTAACGAGATGGCCCTGCAGGCAGAAATGGCCAATATGGCCAAAAGTGAATTTTTAGCAAATATGAGTCACGAGATCCGAACACCCATGAACGGTGTAATAGGGTTTACAGATCTGATGCTTGACACCGGCATGGACGGGGAGCAGATAGAGTATGCAAAAACAATTAAACGAAGCGGAGAGGCCCTTCTTACCCTGATAAATGACATCCTTGATTTTTCCAAGATCGAGGCCGGGCAGATGGATATGGAAAAGATAGATTTTGACCCTGAGCTTTTAGCATATGATATCTGCGAGATAATCAGGCCCAAGGTTGCAGGCAAGCCGGTTGAGATACTATGCCATATTGGTGATGATCTGCCCTCGCAGGTAAAGGGAGACCCAACGCGTTTCAGGCAGGTTATTACCAATCTCATGGGCAATGCTTCCAAGTTTACAGAATCCGGAGAAATTGAGATAGGTCTTGACATTGAAGAGGAAAATGAAAACAGGGTAAAGATTCACACAACAATCCGGGATACCGGCATAGGAATCCCTGCAGGCAAGGAAGCAGGCATTTTTGAAGCTTTTTCTCAGGCTGATGGGTCAACCACAAGAAAGTACGGTGGTACTGGTCTTGGCCTTACCATTTGCAGGACGATATCAAGGTTGATGAACGGTGATGTCTGGGCAGAAAGTGAAACAGGCACTGGAAGCACATTCCACTTTACGGCATGGCTTGAGAAAACAAAAGAGGAGGATAAAAAGAGGGTTGTCCCGGTTTCTGTTTCAGGGAAAAAGGTCCTGATAGTTGATGACAACCTGACAAACCTTGACATATTGAAACATTATTTAGGGCTTGTCAATGTGCGTGTGGTTGCTCTTACCGGGGGAGAGCAGGCAGTTCAGACCCTGCAAAAAGCTCTGCAGATGCATGAACCGTTTGATATTTGTCTTACTGATATTCAGATGCCCGGTATGAGCGGTATTGAGCTTGCAGGAAAGATCCGTGATCCAAAAAATCATCTGACAGATATTCCTCTTGTAGCCGTATCTTCCCAAATGGATGCAAAGGAATGTGAGCAGGCAGGGTTTGACGCATTTCTGACAAAACCTATTCGCAGAAAAAACCTTTACAGGATGCTTGAAAGTATACTTGGAAACAGTGAAGCAAAACAGGTAGAGGCTGCTGAGACAGAAAGGCATATCATAACCAAACATACAGTTGCTGAAGAGTATAAGAGATCCGTGAGGATCCTTCTTGCAGAGGATAATCCGGTTAACCAGAAGCTTGCAGAGAAGATGCTGACAAAGGCAGGCTACCAGGTGCAGACAGTTGTAAACGGCATAGATGCATGTAAAAAGTACACGGCAGCCCCTGAGACTTTTGACCTGATTTTCATGGATGTACAGATGCCAGAGATGGACGGTCTTGAAGCAACAGAAAAAATCAGGGTATTTGAACAGGCTTCCGGTAAATCCAAAGCCCGGCCTCACGTACCAATAGTTGCCATGACTGCCAATGCAATGAAAGGTGACAGAGAAGAATGTATTGAAGCAGGAATGGATGACTATGTCCCAAAGCCAATTAAAAGGGAGGTTGTGTTTGAGATACTTGACAGACTGGTTTTCAGTAAGTAAAATCCCGGCAAATTATTGTCTGCTTCCGGGATCAGTGCAGCGTACCTTAAGGAATCAAACATATCTTTTGCACTGCCTTACACCTTGTAATACCTTCTGTACCACTCAATAAATTTTTTTATCCCCTCTTTTACAGGTGTGTCAGGTTTGTAGCCTGTTTCTTCTATTAAATCGTCAACTGAGGCCCATGTGGCAGGGACATCCCCGGGCTGAGAAGGAAGCATGTTTTTTTTTGCTTTTTTCCCGAGGTTTTCTTCAATTGCCTCAATAAAGTCCATTAGTTTTACAGGATTATTATTGCCTATATTGTATATTTTGTAAGGTGCCATGCTTGAGGATGGGTCCGGGTTTACGGCATCCCAGTCCATGTTCCCCCGGGGCGGTTTGTCCATTATTTTAATTACACCTTCTGTGATGTCATCAATATATGTAAAATCTCTCTCCATTTTACCATGGTTAAAAACGTCAATCGGCTTGTTGTCAATAATGGCTTTTGTAAACATGAACAGTGCCATATCAGGCCTGCCCCAGGGTCCATAAACTGTAAAAAATCGCAGACCTGTGGTTGGAATATTATACAAATGGCTGTAGCTGTGGGCCATCAACTCATTGCTTTTTTTGCTTGCTGCATAGATGCTTGCAGGGTGGTCAACATTGTGATGGGTTGAAAAAGGCATATGCTCATTAAGGCCATAAACACTCGAGCTGCTTGCATAGACTAAATGTTTTATGCCATTATGCCTGCAGGATTCAAGCAGGGTTGTAAAACCGGCAATATTTGACTCAATATACGCATAAGGGTTTGTGAGGGAGTATCTTACCCCTGCCTGGGCTGCAAGGTTGCAAACCACGTCAAATTCCTGCTCTTCAAAGAGACGGGAAATTCCCTCCCTGTCTTCTATATTGAGTTGCAGAAAACTGTAGCTGGCGTATGTTTTGCTTTGTGCTGAAATTCCATAGGCAATATCGGCTGTGTCAATGCCCGTGGCAGCAAGCCGGTTATGCTTAAGGCGGACATCGTAATAGTCATTAATATTGTCAAGACCCACGACTTTATCCCCACGGTCTATAAGCTTTTGAGTGAGGTGAAAGCCGATAAAGCCGGCAGCCCCGGTTACAAGGATTTTTTGCGGCATAGTAATTTACCAGATGGCTATAAATTTATATTTTCTGAAAAAGCTTCTCAAAGTTTAAGAGAACAAAGCTTGTTATGTCAAGCAGAAATAGCTGTAAAAATCGCAGTGGCAAAAGGTATTGAACCCGTAATGGGTTTATTATATATTTGTTACGTGTTACGTGTTACGTGTTACGTGTTACGGGTTACCAACCCCCCTTTTATCTCCCCTTGGTAAGGGGGGAAAGAGAGGGATGAAGTTTTTGTAATTCTTAAATCCGTTCAATACTGTTATACAAACCAGATGTTAGCTGACCGAGGTACTTTGATGTTTGAGATAGCGTTGCCGCTTGCCGGCAATATAACGGTCTGGGCGCCAGGAATTATTTTTCTGGGAATGTTCGTGGGTTTTTTAACCGGCCTGTTTGGGGTGGGCGGAGGGTTTCTGTTGACCCCGGCGCTGAACATTCTTTTCGGTATCCCCTATCCAGTGGCAGTGGGCAGTGACCTGCTGCAGATTTTCTGTACGAGCTCTGTTTCGGCTTTCAAACACTGGCAGAGAAGACACGTTGATATCCGATTGGGGATTGTCATGGCTGCTTCAGCCATGGCAGGAGCAGGTGTGGGTAAATCAATTATGGACCTGCTGGAAAGGGGGTGCGAAACAGCCCAGAACACGGTTATGTTTTTTGGCAATCAACATTCAGTTTTGCAGCTGACCCTGGATATTCTTTTCCTTATCCTGTTGAGCGCGGCAATGGTAATTATTTTGCGCGAGCCATCATCTGGCTCAGATTCTGATGAGGAGGTTAAAACGTCAGTTGCAAGATGGCTGCAGAGTCTGAGGGTGCCCCCTGTTATTGCTTTACCCACAAGCCATATAAGCGCTTTAAGCGTATGGTGGCCGTTTATTATCAGCTTTCTGATCGGAATCCTCACTGGCCTTATGGGTGTGGGAGGAGGTTTTATCATGTTTCCGGTACTGGTGTACGTTATAGGCATCCCGACAACCATAGCAGTAGGTACCAGCGCTTTTCGAATCCTTTTTTCTACAGGATACGGAGCTTATGCACATTTCGGGGCTGATCATGTTGAACTAAAGCTTGTAGGTTTGCTGTTAGCGGGGTCGATGATAGGGGTTCAGTTAGGTGTTTTTACTGCCGGACGCATTGGTGGCCGCCGCATCCGCAAGTATTTTTCATTTGTATTAGGGCTTGGCATTGCAATGATAGCTTTCAGGCTGGTTCGTGCCATACTGTTTTAAGATATTCTTTTGAGAATTATTTTGCCAGATTCTGATGGGCGTAAAATTAAAATAGAAAAATTTCAATAAATTTATTTTACGCAGTTTTACTGAGACTGAGACGGATGTGAGGTTAAAGGTTTTGGAAGGGGATACATCAACAGAATTAAAAAAAGTGTGCTGAACGGTTAAAAACTTATATATTTCAGCAGGCATCTGGTTTATGTTGAAGCAATATAATATTAATATAAAGAATGACAAAAAACCCAAAATTTGCCGCCTGACACCTGTTCTTTTTACAATCCCAGGCATTTTTAAAGGTCAGATCAGATTTCTTTCCGAAAGCGGATATGATGTCCATTTAATAACCTCACCATCACCTGATGCAGTTCAGGTTGCCACAGAAGAAAAATGCATCCACCACCCTGTTTTAATGACGCGAAGCATCTCACCTGTTAAAGACCTGCTTGCTGTTTGTCAAATTTTCTTTTTATTGAAAAAAATAAAGCCTGATATTCTGCATACTCACACCTCAAAAGGAGGAGTGACAGGCATGATTGCAGGAAGGCTGGCCGGTGTTCCCTGTTGTGTGCATTCAATCCCAGGTTTCAGTGCTTTTGAAATGAATGATTTCAGAAAAAAAGTTGTTCTTGCCGGTGAAAAAATCACGTTTCGACTTGCACACCGGCTTGTTCCAAACAGTTTTTCTTTAAGAAATTTTCTTATACATCAGGGTTATATTGAAGAGGGTGATGCGGACATTATAGGGTTTGGCTCGTCAAATGGTGTGGACCTTGAACGTTTTTCAAGAAATGATCCGGTATTAAAATCCGGTCGATTTTACCGAAGCTGTTTGGGAATAAAAGACAATGAAAAAGTATTTGCATATCTGGGAAGGCTTTCAAAAGAAAAAGGCATAGAAGAGTTAATCGAAGCATTTCTGGCAATCGGAGAAAAAAATATCCGGTTGATCCTTATCGGAAGCCTGGAATCAAACAGGGCACACCTGTCCCAGGGCACAGTCAAAACTATTAATGAACACCCCGGGATTCACCTGACCGGATGGACAGATGATGTTCCAGGGTATCTTGCTGCTGCTGACATAATGGTTCATCCGACCTATCATGAGGGGTTTCCCAATGCACTTTTGCAGGCAGGGGCAATGGAGCTTCCATGTATAGCAACTGATGTCAGGGGCTGCCAGGATATAATTGAGCATATGATAACCGGACTTATTGTTCCGCCCAGAGATGCTGGTGCCCTTAAAAAACAGATGGAGCTGCTGCTGTGCTCCCCTGAGCTGGGTAAAGAGCTGGCTGAAAATGCGCTGAGGAATATCAGAGAAAAGTGGGATCACAGGATGGTATGCCGGTTGTTAAAGGAATATTATGATGATTTATTGGGAATAAGAAATGACCGCTAACCTTCATTTTCTTTGACGGCCAAAGAAAATGAAGCAAAAGAAAGGCCGCCCGCAACTTTGGCCTTCGGCTGCCCCCGCTTGTGTATTTGCCTGCGGCGGGTCCAAAAACTCGTTCCGCTGGGGCGGAACTCAGACAGTTTGGACCCTTAATCCGCATTCAAATACGACAAGCAAGGCTGCGTTGCATGGGATTTGAAAAACAAAAAGCACACCCTTCCAGGGCTTATCAATGCCGGGTCCTCTGGACCCGGATTTTTACTGTTTTATCTGCCTGATATAGGGATAAACCATCCTCGGTTTTGCCTTAACAGGTCCATGCTCTTTTGTGTCTCCATTGGTTTCCACTTCAACAAGTTTGTACAGATACAGCTTGCGGTTTTGTACATTATTGTCAACATATTCATACTCAACTGTGTTCTCAATGCTTCCCTTGCCAGCAATGAGGTTGTCGTTGATCTGTTCGTATGTGCCGCCCATACTGTCTTTACGGAGGATATTATAGCCCAACACATCTTCCTCAGAGACAGCCGTCCAGTTGAGGATGACTTTTTTATTGCCTGTCTTTGCAGAAAAAGTGATTTCTTCTGCAAAGGTAGCATCACATATGACAGTTTGACATGTTGTACCAGCACCTAGCGAAACACCCCCCGAAGCTGTGCAATTGTCAGCAGTCACCTCAACACATGATTTGTCAGGCAGGCAACAGGCCTTAGTTTCATTATCATTAATATCGCAAGCATCACCTATGCCGTCACCGTCTGAGTCGATCTGGTCAGGGTTATACGCGTTGGGACAGTTGTCCTCGTCATCAGGCACTCCGTCTCCATCAGTAATCATGCCTCTAACGACAGCATAAACTTCCCTGCCACCTCCAGGAACATAATCGTTCTGAAAAGTTATTCCATCTACTGTCACCTTATCATCAGTAGTTGATAATACAAAAATTCTCCCAGCATGATTCTCATCCAGAAGCGTGTTGGCAGGGTCTATGTTTCTTGAAACACAATCAGAAGTGTATCCACCTTCAATTGTTATACCGTGTTCCTCAGTTGACGTGTAGGTAAATTCCCCCACATAAGTTCCCTGCTCAATCTTAACAGTATCATCCTGTCCATTACCGGCTGCAGTTGTGAGAGCCTTCTGAAGCCCGGTGGCGTTGTTTACACAGAATGTTGCTGCATGAGCTGGTATTGACAAAAACATTAAAAACAAAACCGCCATAATTAATAATACTTTTATCATGCCTAATCTCTCCTTTGTTAGATTAAAATATCACCATTGATATCGGTTTTTATTTGGACAGCATAAGTGCTTTTACAGAATAAAAGAAAGCACATCTTCATATATCATAATTTGCCTTGACAGGCAAACTTTACGTATATTAATTAATATTCATTTGTTATGGCACGTGCACTGAGACTGGAATCTGGAATCTCCCGACATCTTCTGCCATGTTCTGAACAGAGCCCTGAAAAGCCACAGATACGGCGTTTATTAAGGGGACGGGATCCGGATCTGACAGCAATTGAAATAATGAAGCTATTGGGAGAAGATTTTCCGGGACAGCAGTTAAAAAGCTGCCGCTGCCGGAAAAGACCCATACGGGATATGACTATTTATCTTATGACCATGTTGGGCGCATATACGAATGCAGAGATCGGAAAGGTATTCGGGGTCGGCTATACTGCTGTTACCGGATCAGCAAAGAGGGGTGAATACTACCTTTTAAAAAATAAAAAAGTGAGAAGAAAAATAGAAAGCATGTTCTATGATATATGAAGATGTGACCCCAATTTTCAATTTTTGCTGGATAAAGAGATGAGGAATATTTGAAGATTGCATTAGTCAGCACTACTTTTTTACCTGCAATTGGTGGAGCAGAATTTGTTATTCATAATCTTGCTCGTCACTGGGTTTTTCAGGGGCATAAGGTTTGTGTTATAAATATTATATCAGACAAACAAACACACCCGGAAGATGGATATGACGTTCAAAAATATACCATTTTGCGCGGATCTTCCCGTTTTTTAGGTCCTCACCAGATTCCGTTCAGATTGGATGCTATACGTAAAATTGGACGATTGTTGAAAGAGTATAATCCTGATTTTGTATCGGCACATATGGCATATCCTGTTGCAATTTGGCTTAGTAAGATGAAACCAGTGCCCAAATTCATTATTACTTGCCATGGCGCTGATCTGACAAAACTGGAACATGGTTTCCGAAACAGGTACAAAATAGATGCTCTTCTGTCCAAAGGATTGAACAAGTCTTTGAGGGCTATTGCTATCAGCAGCTATGCCCGTAAACTTATGGAAGAGATGGGGGTAGAACCGGCTAAAATTGTTGATATCCCAAATGGTGTTGATGTTGAGAGGTTTCAAAAGAAAGTTAACCTTGATTTGCGTCTAAAACTTGGCATACCTCAGGATGCGGTTGTAATTTTGAGTGTTGGGAGGGAAAATCCAGCTAAAGATTTCAGTACAGGGATAAAAGCATTTGCAAAATTTCATGCCAGAGTGCCAAATAGTTACTATGTAATTGTAGGGAAGGGAACCTGCAGGTGGCTTTTTTTAGCAGATGAGTTAGGGGTGGGGGGGGGAGTTATATTTGTGCAGGGATTGTTTGATGATGAACTGGTAGCTGCCTATCAGCAGGCAGACATTTTTTTTTCCTGTTCAATCAGAGAGCTCTGCCCCCTTGTTGTTTTAGAAGGAATGGCATCCGGGTTGCCAGTGGTTGTCACTGATGTCAGCGGAAGCCAGGATATGATACAAACAGGAATAAATGGAATTGTTGTTGAACCAGGTGATTTTGATGGAATGGCTGAGGCTCTGAATAAGCTATCAGCTGATAAATCACTGCGAAACAGTTTTGGTCTTGAAAATTTTAATAAATCGAAAAATTACAGCTGGGAAAATATAAGCCGAAGATATTTAGAGTATGCATAATGCCGAGCTGAACAGAAATTCGTATAACAGTCGGTGCTGCCTTCTAACATAATGCGCATTTCTGTTCAGCTCGGTATTATATCATGATTTGTTGTGCCAGGCCTTAACATAATGATATGTTCTTCTAACGGGGAGCAAAAAAATTCCAAAATAATATCTCAACAAAAAAGAAATCCCCGACTCTTTTTTCTTTATATTTTTCTTTACAATATAATTATAATCAACTTCTGAAATGTCAGTTCCTGTTAAACCACTTAATGCTGTATTAATGGTATCCCTTTGCCATAACTGGGCATAATCTATTTGAAATGCTTTAAGGTTATTTTCAGCAAGAAACTTCTCGATCAGTTCTAATCGATATTGGTACCATTTAAATATTTCTTTTTTGGTGAAGATGATTGAACCCTTTGCATAACTTTTAAATATTTGATATGGATCCCGGTTTATAAGAATGAAATGAATATTTTTCAGATCAAGTAAATGCTTCCAGAAAAATATTGTGAATATAAGACGGGGATCCTTCCAGAGCCATGGAGCATTGCTGTTGCATGTGTTAATAAAATTTTGATATTTTTTAATGTCACATTGTTTTGCAACTGCTTCAATACACTCTGTATTTACTTTTTTATAAAGTGCTTTCATTGTGTATTTATATCCAGCTGATTGGAAAATTGCCTCATTCAGTGGAATCAGATCAGGGTTTTCGAAATCACCATGGGGGTAGTTCTTTCTTGCCTTAATAGCCTCTTTGTTAATATAGTAGCCATTTCTCGAAATTAAGCCAGCCAGAATGGAAGACCCGGCTCTGCCGTGTCCAATTATAATAATGTTTTTTTTATTATTTTTCATGAAATAATATCACAATAAATTAAAGAAATGATTAAGATCAATTGTTTGTCCGAAACCCTGAGCCTGACGCAAAAAGGTACAAAAAAACCGCCCACTGCTGTGAACTTTTGCCTTTGGATAGGGGAAGTATATGAAACAGCTTTTTGAGTGTAAATAAATATTTCCAATCAGTTATTTTTAAAAACGGCATCAACAGGATTCATTCTGTTTTGGTCAACAGTGATAAAACGCTATTTGTTATGAATCTTCGCGTATCCACTTATTTATTTCCTCAATTCCCGCTTGCTTCTTTACCTTCCTGTAGCGAAGGTTATTGGCCTTTTGTGTATTAAACCGAGAAAAGATAAATATTTTTATATATCTTTTTAAAGTTCTGAAGTGTCTCACGGAAGACCTTTGAGCTCCTTTCAAAACAGAATGATTGAAGTCTGAGTAATACTGCTGCTTAAACTCAAGACAAAAGTTTTTAAACATGCCCAAAACAACCCTATACTTACCAGTCAGATGTTTTTCAGATGTTAAATCCAGTAACCCCTTCGGAAAGTAAATATTATCTCTTTTTTTTAAGAAAATATTTTCGCTGACAATCACAAAAAATATTTTTTCTTCTTCCTTTTCCACTATCTTGATGTTATGAAAAAAGTGAAGAGGAATATAAATCTGCAAAAGTTTTTTAAGCAGTAATAAAACTAAAAAAACCGGTCGTTCAACCTTATATTCCTTTGATCTGCAAGCTAATTCCCCCCAGTTAATTTCTGTGCCTGATTTTTTTATTATTTCTGACAGGTCACAAAAATTTTTTAAATATAATGTCTTGAGGCCATCTCTAAGAATGTGAAAGCTGTTAAAGATGAGGCAGTCTTCCAAGGAGAGTTTGTAGTAAGTTTGATTGTTGTTATGCAGCAGTTCTGCTCTGTGCCAAAAGTCTTCAATCCTTATACTGAAAGGGGAATCCAAAAAATCGATATCCCAGTGCAGTTCCACAGGAATAGTAACAGGGCCAATTTTTTTCCAATAAATCGAGTGAAAGTGGCGTTTTATTTTTGAAGCAGATTCTTTTTTTTTGGCGTACCCCATCCCCATTAATATTTGTTCTGCGCAGTGCAAGTCTTTTTTTTCTACAAGGATATCAATATCAGAGATCGAACGCAGGCCTATATTATGGTATAGCTGGCTGAGCAAAGTTATGCCTTTAAGCGGCATTGTTTTAATCTTTTCGCTGTTGAATTCCTTCAGGATATTGTTGTATGCTTGTGTAAGTAAAGAGTTTTTGTAGGCTGTTTTATGATATTCTTTCTCCAGTTTTTCTGTAAAATTGTTCGGAATAACGTTTTTATTGTGAAAATGTTTAGTATTTTTAAAAACAAGCCCTGATATGCCATGCACGCATGTAATTTTAAGAATATAATCCCAGTTAAGTTCCAGTGAAACGATAGTCCTGATTTTTTCTATTCTGCTTTCTGATGAATCTGTGCAGCAACACAGAAGAACAAGGGATTCTTCAGGAGATAGTTTTAAGTTTATCATTTTGCAAAATGTTTTGATAATTATGTTAACAATACTAACATTATTTATATTAGGACTGGTTGTTTTTTTTGAGATTATATGGCCTGTTGCACGGATATGTTCTTTAAGCCTTTTGTTTTACCTCAGACCTGAAAATTATGTTCCAATAATAAGTGAATACCGCACAAATTTATTTGTTGCCATAATTTTATTCATTTCTTCTTTTCTTCATCGCAGGGACTTCAGCAAAAAGGGAGTCATGTTTTTGGCAGTATTTTATCTATTGTCAGGTATTTTATCTGCTGTTTTAAGCAGTCTGGATAAAGGCAGTGATGTTAACTTGTCTCTGTTTACAATTACTAAATGCGTTTTATTCTCAATCATTATTTTAAATTACATAAATAACATGAAGGATTTTATGCTGTTTATTAAAGTTATGGTCTTTGCCGGATTTTGCAATGCTATATTTGCTCTCATTCAGCGTATTTTCAGCTTGCCGTCTGGCAGAGGCCTGCTGATACTTGACCGCAGTTGCGGCTTCCAGGCCGACCCCAATGAATTAGCAGCCATGCTGATTGTTCTCATCCCCCTTGCATATTGCTTCTTTTTGCATGGTAAAAACAAGTTTTTAAAAGGGTCTTATATTGTAACAGTATGTGTTTTGTTTGGCGGAGTTTTATGCACTGTCTCACGTTCTGGTTTCCTGGGGCTGTTTTTCGTTTCGATATGTCTATTTGCTAAAAACATAAAAAAAAAGTCAACCATAATTATTGCAGGACTTGTTTTGTTGTTTTTTTTCAGCTTTGCACAGGCTTTGTTTGAGAGCAGGGAGGCAACAATACAAACATCTCTTGGAGGGAGAACGAGATTTGAGGATAGTGCTGGCAGTCGTATCATTAACGTTAAATATTCATTCAGATTATGGCTTCGTCATCCTTTACTGGGGGTAGGGCCGGCTCAATACACAAAAGCAGTCCGGGAAGAGTTAGGCCACAGAAGGCATGGCTATGTTGTGCATAATACATTTATGCAGGTCCTGGTTGAGCAGGGACTAATGGGTTTTTCTGCTTTTGCAGCCATCTTTTTTATTTCTTTCAGGGCTCTGTTGCAATTAAAAAAAACACAGAGTAAATTTTTCAGTGAATTTGCATTGTATCTTCAGATTGGTTTGATTGGGATGATAATTGTTTCACTGTTTATTAATTTCCAGGAAACTTATTTATATTGGATTATGATTATACTGCCCATTGTTGCAGAGAAAATTTTCCAGAACGAACATGCTCTTAATGAATCACAAGGTGTGATAAACAATAATCAGATGGCCTAACCATAAAAATTATTATTCTACATGCTTAATCGTGTTTCGATCCAGTCATACGTTCTTTTCAGGCCTTCTTCCAGGTTAACTTTAGGTTTCCAACCCAGGATCTTTTCTGCCTTACTGCAATCGGCACAACGTCCCCTGTCACCTTCCGGCTTGGTAAGATCATAATAAATATCGATGTTTTTTCCGCTGATTTCAACAACGATTTGTGCCAGTTCGCGAATACTTGTGCAGCAATTTGTGCCAAGCTGAATGGCGCCTTTGTTAACCCCTTTTTTCATCATTAGCAGCACTCCTTCTACAGCATCATCCACATGGATAAAAGAGCGACCCTGCGCACCGCTGCCCCAAACAATAAATTTTTCTGCCGGATATCTGACAGCTTTTGTTATCAGCGATGGAATTACCTGTGACCGGTTAGAGGAAAAGTCGGTGGGAGTGCCATAAACATTGTGAAACCGCATGATGCATGTTAGCATTTTCGTTTCCCCGCCATAGAGTTCAGTCTGCAACTCCCCGACAAGTTTGCTCCATCCATAAGCAGACTCAGGCTCTGCCGGAATGATATCTTCTTCGACCATCGGTGGAGCATCAACGCCAAGCTGCATTGCTTTAGGATAGCTGCAGGCCGTCCCAACGTAAAGAAAACGTTTGACAGTCGCTTCTGCTGATGCTTTCAAAATATTGGTATCAATTAAACAATTATCGTGAAAAACCGTGGTCTGATGGCCAAAAACATATTCGATACCAGCCACAATGTCGGCAAGATGATAGACTTCATCTACACCTTCAACAACCCGCTGGCATGCAGCAGGATCTCTCAAGTCGACCTCAAAAAAATTCTTTTCCATGTCAATAACCATTTGCCCCTCTTCGTCCTGGAGGTATTCACGATGACCACGCCAAAGATTATCAGCGACCCATACATCATTAGCATCATCCATTACAAGCTGTTTTACAAGATTTGATCCAATCATGCCGGCCCCGCCGGTAACTAAAATTTTTTTCATTTTTTAAAGACTCTCTTTTAGAATTTATTTATATTTCTCCATTAGCTTTTAACCATGCAACTGTTTCTTTAACCGCATCTTCAAGAGTGTATGGAAGATCATTGGCAATTGTCTGAATTAACGAGGTGTCGTATAGACGGTCAATAGACATGTTTTTTAACCTGAATGATGTCAAAGGTACTTTTTTCAAGCCAAGCCACCATAAAACATCACCAGACATAGCAGTCAGACGAGCAAGACAGTTGGGGAGAACCCGAACTTTTCTCCTGCCTGTTTCATTATGAATCATATCTGTCCATTCCCTGAGTCTTGTTGGCCAATAGTCGCCAAGATAAAATACTTTTTGGTGTACTTTTTCAGATGGGGCAGCCATGAGCTTTTCAATTTGATAAACAAAGTTTCCGATATAACCGTAAACTGCCTGATTGTTGGCTTTGCCCGGATGAAAATATCTGCCTCTGGCAATGGTACGAAAAAAATCAAGGTAATGGGAGCCATAACCCGGCCCCCAGATTGATGTCGGTCTGATGATGCACCAGTTAAAGTGCAGGTTGCCGGCTGCTTCCCGAACAAGTTTTTCGCCTATTACCTTGCTTTTGCCATAGGGGGTTGTTGGGTGATAATCATAGTCATTGGTTGGTTCATAGCCTGGTTTGCACACGAGAATCGTTGATGCAAAGGCTGCAAACCTCAGAGACAGTATTTTCCGGGAGACTTTAAGAATATTACGAATTCCATCTGTATTGGCTGAAAATCCATTTATGTCATCATCTAAACCCAAATCAGTCCTTGCAGCCAGATGAAGCATGTGAGTAGGTTTAAACGGAACAACTGACTCAAACAAAGAAGTTTTATCGAGAAGATCAGTCTGTTCCCAATAATTTTCATGTTCTTCGTAGCGGGGGGAATTAGTGTCAATTCCTTTTACCTGAATTTTTTTTTGATAAGTTCTGTCATCAGTGCTGAACCTATGAAACCGGAGCTGCCGGTTATTAAGACTCTCATTTATAATTATCCTTTCTCGATCAGGCTTGAAAACAGCTCTATGTATCTTTTAGCCCACAGATTTACATCCCGGTGTTTTTCAACATATTGTCTCCCGTTGGTTCCAAACTTTTTTACAAGAGAGCGGTCGTTGTGAAGTTTTAAAATGGATTTGGCAAGGCCACTGTCATCACCCGGTTGCAGGGCAATCCCAGCTTGTGCTTCAAGAACAAGTTTAGGAGCATCACCTTCTAATGGCATACACGTAATCAATGGACGGCCTGCAGACATAGCACTTAAAATTTTAGAGGGCACTACCGGTGTGCTCACCTCTTTTTTAAGGGTTGCAAGTACTACGTCAGCGGTATGCATGATCATCGAATACTGTTCCCTGGGTTGCCAGTCAAGCCACATTAAATTAGAGAGTCCCATTTCTTTACTTCGTTTAACCATTTCACTGTGCTGGACGCCGTCACCGATTATGACAAACTGGATGTCCTGGTAACTGTTAAGACGGTCTGCAGCATTGAGTATGACCTGCATATCCTGGTTGTATCCCTGTGTCCCGGCAAAAATGACGGCAAACTTTTTTGTTAAGCCATGGCGTTGCCGCCAGGGGTTTTCTGAAGGTCCGGGGTGCAATCTTTTCGAATCCATCCATATTGGCATTACCGTACTGCGATCAGGATTTGCTCCATGTGCCAGAGCCCATTCACGATTTCCCGGCGAATGTATTGTCACCCAGTTGGCCTTTTTGTATAGAAACTTCTCAAGTTTTCTGAAAAATCTGATTAGTGCTTTATTGGTAAGCAACCCTAAATCTATGGCGGTCTGAGGGAAGAGGTCATGAACGTTTAAAACAAAAGGCGTTTTTTTTAAAAAGTGTAGGCACATGGCGCTTAACCCTTCAAACAATGCAGCAGGATGAACCAACACTATATCCGGCCGTTTTGAAAATAATGCTCTGAGAAACAATACTACAGCAATACACAAATATTCCACGCCACGGGCAACGGGGATATTTCTGGGCAGCTTTGCTGTTTTGATCCGCAAAACATCTACTCCTTCAAACGTTTCTCTTAACCAGAGGGTGTTTCTATATTTTTCTGGAATATTTTTGATACTGTAACGCGGATATCCAGTAATAACCACCACATCGTGACCCAAATCATGGAAGCTCTGGCATAGTTCCTGGTAAAGATAAGACGTTGCACAAACTTCAGGGTAATAGTACGGTGTTATAAGTTGAATGTGCATGACAAAATTACCTCAATCGTCTGTTTTCTCTGTATTGAGCGGATAGTATTCTATGTTTTTACTGAAGTCTTTAAAAGGTTGTTGTATTCTTTTACGAACAGATTTCCTATGGATGGCCAGGTAAATCTGTTCATAATTTTTTTCCTGCCCATTTCACCAAAACTTTTTTGTTTAATCTCATCATTAAGCAGTTCAACTATCTTTTCGCAGAAACCATGTATGTCGCCAGGGTGAACCATATAACCGTTAATGCCATCTTCAATTTGATCAGGTATTCCTGAGATGTTTGTTGAGACAACAGGCAGTTTGCATGCCATAGCTTCTAATACTGCAGTGGGAAGGCCCTCATAATAGGTTGGCAGGACGAATATCCGGGAGCGTTGATAAAACTGAACCAACTGGGGGTGAGGCAGGTGATTTGTAAGTTTTACATTAGACAGATTTTTATTCTTTATTCTTCTGATGAGTTTATTTTTTAGAGGGCCATTGCCTGCAATATATATTTGTATTTTGGAATGACTTTCTATTAAGAGTTGGGCAATTTCAAGGAGATCCAGAACCCCTTTGCCCCTGTTTAAGCTCCCGGTAAAAATGACAGCATCTTCCCTGTCACCATTTTCATTGGGTTTGAATAAATTAGTATCAACGCCGTTATGTAAGACGCTGGAACTTACATCATAATGTTTTGAAAATTCCCTGCGGAGCGACTCTGAGACAACTGTCAATTTATCACAAAGTTTAGACAGCCTGGTTTCTGCCTTTACATAAACCGGGAATAATGCATTACGGTAAAGAGCATCAAGGTTTCTGACTGGACGATGGAAAGATCGTATTAATTCCTTGTTGCAACAGTGAGCAGTAACAAGCACAGGAGCTTTGCTTTTTATTATCGGCATAGCCCCATGGTGAATATGTATAATATCAGCTTTTTCCATGGTGAGAATATTTTCAATTTTTTTTTTGAAAATATTTAAATTAAGCGGTGGCCAGCCGGCAACTTTAACCTCATTTACTTTGATATTGTTATAATCGTAAATTTTATCCCTGGTTCCTCGGAAAATAACATTTATGCCATGCCCCAGTTTAATGAGTTCTTTGGACAGATAGTATACATATGAACCAATACCGCCACCACAGGGCGGGAAATCAGGGGTGATCTGAATAATTTTCATTTTTTCTAATGTTTCAGGGCTTTAAAAGAGGCCTGTTGAGATATGTTTGTGTTACGGTTTTTTATCTTTTTCAGCCATTACTTCAAGGTAAAGTTCATAGTATTGTCTGGCAATGGCAGCCCAGGAATATTGCTCCGAGGTTTTAAGAGCTCTCTGGCGGACAAGTGACAGTTTATCCTGGTTTTGAAGTATCCGGTTAATCTGTTCAGCAATGTCTTTTTCGTAGAAACCCGAAACAATATAGCCGTTAACGTTATCAGAGATAATATCCACTGCACCCGGTGTAGGGGTTGACATTACCGGACATCCACAGGCCATGGCTTCAAGGATTACCATGCCAAAAATCTCGTTTTTGCTGAACAGAAGAAACAGATCAGAGTGAGTATAAAAATCACGCATCTGCCTGTTAGGCACATTTTCAATTAACCGCAGTTTATCGGTTACCCCTGTTTCTCGAGCAATATGCTCGATCCGTTCCTTGTCGGGACCAGATCCTATAATAGTTAATCGGACATTTGGATAAACTTTAATTAAATGTTCAAACACCTTAAGCATAAAGCAGTAATTTTTTTGGGGTATTAGTTGCCCTGCGGACAGCAATTCAAAATCCTTATTTCTTCTCCTTTCCCCGGGATAGAATAAAGAAGTGTTTACTCCAGCAGAAATTATCCGGATCCTGTTGAATCCTTTTTTCTGCAAAAATTTACCCGCTGTCTTTGTTTTACAGACAGCCATACAGTATGTGCGCTTCATGATGAAACCTGTAAAAAAATCATAAACATACATAAGTGCTTTTACAGTTTTTCTTAAGCTGTAGTGGTAAATACCCTGGTAAATGATTAAACGGGACTTGTTGAACAGGGCATACAGTCCTGCAACGAGCGTGCTGAGAGCATAGTCATCAGAGCTCTGAATAAGGTCATAAGCCCCTTTTTTCAGCATTTTCCAGAGCCCAGCCATTACAGACTGGTTAAAGAAACGTTCGGTCCATGTAGCTACTGTAGGGAGCCTGAAGATTTTTATCTGGCCGCCTATTACCTCGTACTCAGGTTGGTTGGAATCTCTATGTGCAGTAATGATATCAACCTGGACACCAAGTTTTGTCAACTCAGCAGCAAGATTTATCTGCTGGCTCTGGTAGTACTGCAGGTTTGCTGATGATGCAATGTAAGGTGAAACAATGCCTATCTTCATTTTTTTAATTGTTTTTTTACCAGGAATGTAAACTCCTGTTTTTTTATCATGAAAATGTGCATTTATTGTTTCCTAAATTGAGCGATTCTAAAAAAACATGATTACATAAATCCCGCTGTGTCGAGATTTGTGTAATAGCATTGAACGGATTTAAGCATTACATAAGCTTCACCTGGATGGTGAAGTGTAATGCTTACCTCGGAAGCAGACATGGATGTCTGCTGAGAATGAGTGAAATGCTGTTACACTAACTGTCTTTATCAGAAAAATCGCTCAGCTTAGGTGTTTTAAAACTTTTTGATAAGCCACATCGATCCTTTCAGCAACATGTTCCCAACGATACATTGTGTCGATCAATTTAGACGCCCTGTTGACCTTAACCTCAACTCTGCCGGACAGGACAACCTCCATTGTTTTGCTCCATGCTTCAGGTGTGGGTTCTTCTACCAGCCAGCCAAACTTGCCATTATGCAAAATCTCCCTGTTAGAAAGATTATCTGTTGCAATTACAGGAACCCCTGTACTCATGGCATCCAGAATAGCCTTGGAAAGTCCTTCCCAGTATGACGGCAAACAGAAACATCTGGCAATATTGTATAATTCAGGCAAGTCATCGTGAGGGACCCAACCCAGAAGTTTAACGGAATTACTGAGTCTTAATTTTTTAACGAGCTGTGACAGATCTCTGTTCTGGTCGCCTGTCCCTGCAATAATAAGGCAGGCATGCGGGTATTTTCTCAGTACTTCAGGCATTGCTTCAACCAGAATATGGACACGTTTAGCCCAGTCAGTTCTTCCGACATACAGGATAACATCATTTTGTGTGTTGATGCCATATGAATGGAATTTGGAATTATCTGCACTGCAAACTTTTTGTGGGTTGAATTTGCTCCCATTATAGACTACGGAAATTTTTTCATAAGACACACCATAGTAACTGTTTATCTGATCAGCAAAATATTTTGAAACAACAACAATATGGTTCACTCTCCGACAAATATATTTTTCAAGGAAGAAAGCTTTGAAAATATTGGGTGATATTCTGTTATAACTTTTTGGCTTTTGTATTACCTGCAACCCAGACTTTTTTTCAAAGGATTTAACCATTTCAGGCAGCTGCTTAAGGAGATTGTATTGATATTTTCTTACAGCATGCATGGTGTGAACTAAAGGAGGGTCTGTGTTGGTACGCCTGATAAGATAATTAAATGCTGCAGGTCCATGTGTATGCACAATGTCGGGAGGGGTGGAAAGCTTTGTCAGTGCATCGCAAGCTTTCCAGCTGAAATCAAAAATCCTTTTTGAAGGTATTCTTGTTACTGTAAATGGAGTTTTAGAATCAAATTCAGAGGAATTTTCTGACAAAGGTGCAAATACTGTGATGTCATGTCCCAGCTTATGCTGTGCCATACTGAGGTCAAACATCCCTGAAGAAAGGCCGCCCTCTGCCGGTGGAAACTGTTCGCAAATGCGGCTTATTTTAATCAATTTCAAACCCTATCCTTACGGCATTTTCTGCAACTTTTTCCTGTGACACACTTTTTCCGCTGATGTTCTGAAACGGTTTTTCTATATGAAAGGTCTGTTTTGCAGGCAGAAACTCAAGTTTCATTTTCCTGCCGACAAAAAAATCTTTTTCAGTGAAATTTTTTTTAAAGTTTAACAGACAGAAATTTATTCCCTTAGGGCTGAGATCTACAATAAATCCTTCAAATGTCAGATCTCTGGCCTCATCGCAGTCAACATGAACAGTCAGAAGTCCGTTTGCTGACTTTCTCCTGTTAACCCTCCTCTCTTTTATCCTGACCAGGTATTCCAGGATGAAAAAAATGATAAATGCCTGGATTAGTACAATCAGACTCTCAGTCAGTGTTGACTTGTAAAGAAGAGTGGCATTAATTCCTATGGCAAAGGTTAAAAGAAGAACAATAAAGACAACTTCCCTGTCGGTCATTCTAAGACGTAACAGTCTGTGATGAATGTGGTTGGTGTCAGCCTTGAAAATCGATACACGGTTCCTTAAGCGCCTGTAAACTATTAGCAGTATGTCAACCAAAGGAACAGAAAGAATAAGTACCGGCATTACCATGGGCAGCAGGTTTCCCCGCCAGGAGGAGCTGCCGTAAGACTGAAACAGGACAAGAACACTCAGGGTGTACCCGATAAACATACTTCCGGAACTGCCTAAAAATATTCTGCCCTTTGGAAAGTTAAACATGAAAAAGCCTGCAAGTGAACCTGTAAATATTACAAGAAGCATGCCTGTCAGATTATGCCCGCCTTTTATTGAAATCATGAATAATATAATGGATGAAACAATGGCGTTTCCAGCGCACAGCCCGTTTACACCATCTATGAGGTTGAAGGCGTTTGTTATGGCAACGATCCATCCAACTGCTATTGCGAATCCAAGGATGTGCGAAGCTTCATAAATGCCGGGCCTGATACCTGAAGCTACAATGGCAATTGCCACAGCTGTTTCTCCAGCAAGCCTGACAAAGGGGCTTAGTCCCTTTTTATCATCGAAAAGCCCCAAAAGGAATACAGGAACACCGCCTAAAAAACAGGTTAATATTTTTGGTGCTTTGGGGACTGCCTGCTTTAATTCATTGCATACGGTAAATGAACAGATGTTTTCCGCAATGTAATTTTGCAGGCCAGCCTGTTGAGACAGATAATGAAAGATGATTGTAAAATAGACTGCTGTGAATATTGCTGCACCGCCTAAGAGAGGAGTTGGGGATTTGTGAATTTTTCGTTCCTCAGGATGGTCAACAAAACCCAGCCTGACAGCAATGCCCATGAAAAAGTAAACACAGGCAATGCTTACAATAAATGAAAAGATGAAAACATATATGAATATAGGCAACATAACATTCAAAGTCTTCAATTTCAGAGCAGAAATTATTTATGTTAGTATTGCTGAAGATCAGATGAACATTACACCATTTTATTTGGTGTGCTGAAAAAATAACAAAATTACAACGTTTTTATGGTGAGTATGGTTGCACAAATGTAAAGACAATACTATAGGAGATGAGCCTTATATTTTCGGGTGTTTCTCACAAATTAGAGGAATATTTTTGACAGAATCGAGGAGAAATCGTTTCAAATTAAACCCAGCCCTCAATATCCTCAGGCAGATAAATTACTTCCCGTTCAAGCTGAACGCCGAATTTTTCTGAAACGCGTTTTTGACCGGTTTCTATCAGTTTTTTCACATCGCCTGTTTTTGCGTTGCCTGTATTAAGTATCCAGTTGGCATGTTCTTCAGCTATTATTGCACCCCCGGCTTGCATGCCTTTCATGCCAACCTTTTCAAGGTACCAGCCAGCTGGATGCATGCGGTTTTTCGGGTTTTTGAATGTTGAGCCAAAAGTGCAGGGGTTTTTTGGATGTTTGTTGCGGCGCAGTTCAAGGAGCTCTTTCAAGGTATCCAGGGCTGCATGTTTTTGTGTTTCTTTACGGCAGGGAAGTTTAAATGTTGCCTGCAGTATTATTTTTTTTGATTTTTTAAGCATGCTCTCCCTGTAAGCAAATGCCATTTCCTGTTTTTTGTATTCAGCAATGATGCCTGTGTCAGGATCAAGAACCAAAGCAGTTAAAAAACTGTTTTTTATTTCTTGCCCTTTTTTTATCCCTGCATTCATTCTTACTGCTCCACCAACTGTGCCTGGAATAACTCCCATATATGAAAAACCTGTATATCCCAGCTCTGCCAGATCACTGCCCATCTTCATCAATGAGGCTCCTGCTCCTGCAATAACTGTTTGACTGTAATGATCAAGCGACACGGATTTAAAATTACCTTCAAGTTTAATTACAACACCATGAAAAATATCATCGCTGATGAGAACATTTGAACCATTACCCAGGATATAGAAGGGGATGTGATTATCCTGGCAGAAGCCAAGTGTTTTTTGAAGTTGTGGTATGTCCTCAGGTGCAGCAAAGTATAAGGCAAGGCCCCCTGTTTTGATTCTGTTTGTTGACACCAGTGGATAATCTTTTTTTAAAAACTCGGGAGGATGGATAATTTTTTCTGTGGCCATTGCTTGTGGTTGGTTTATATTTTAATGTTAATACAAATTATGTTAGAATAATTTCCTCTTTTTATAAAGAAAAAACCAACATATGGTTGTTGATTATTATGCCCGGAGGGCATGTATGGTAACATACGGACAAGTCGTCTGTCTGTTTGTCTGCGTAAGTCAGCGTGTGTCTGCGGTTAATCATGCTTTTTCGTGTTTTCAGGGTGATGCTTTGCATCATGAGGACTGCGGTTTCAACAAAATCATATCAAAACAAAATGAAAAAACAGCGTATTTCAATAGCAATGTGTACATATAATGGCTCCAGGTTTTTACAGGAACAGCTTGACAGTATTGCAGCACAAACAAGACAACCTGATGAGATGATAGTCTGTGATGATAAGTCTGAAGATGATACAGTTGTGATTTTGAATTCCTTTGCAGAAAAAGTTCCATTTTCTGTGCATATACAGATTAACCCAACAAATCTGGGCTCTACAAAGAATTTTGAAAATGCAATCAGAATGTGTACAGGGGATATTACATTTTTGGCTGATCAGGATGATATCTGGTATCCGGAAAAAACAGAACGTATAGAGACAATTTTATCAAGTCGAACAGAAATTGGCGCTGTTTTTACAGATGCGCAGGTTATTGATGAATTTTCCAACCCAGTTGGATATCGGCTGTGGGAATCAACAGGATTTAACAGCTCATGTCAGGAGTTCATTAAAAAAAACAGGTATTTTAAAATATTACTTAAAACCAGTGTAGTTACAGGCGCTGCCATGGCTTTTCGTAGTATATACAGGGATTTCATATTGCCCATACCAAAAAACTGGGTGCATGATGGCTGGATTGCTTTGTTGGTTTCAGCTGCAGCAGAGCTTGTTTTTTTGAAAGACCCTTTGATTAAATACCGGCAGCATGAAGATAATCAGATTGGTGCAGGCAGAAAAACACTGAGAGATTATCTGTGGAAAGCTGAAAAGCTTGACAGATCAATATTTCTTAAGGAGGCTGAGCAGTTTAATCCTTTGCTTGAGAGGCTTAAATCAATAGGCAACAGAGAAGAAGAAACAGGTCTGGTTTTGGAAAAAATCAGGCACTTGCAAATTCGGGGAAATTTACCTGACAAACGGCTGCAACGTTTTTTTGCTGTATTGAGAGAATTTGTAACCTGTGGTTATTTTCAATATTCAAACGGAATAAAAAGCGCGGTTTTAGATCTGTTGTTATAAAAAACAATACAACTGTTACAGACAGATGCGAATATATTTGATTGGACCAACATATCCTTTTAGAGGAGGAATAGCTCATTATACAACACTGTTGTATAAAACCCTGAAAAAGAAACATGATGTTGAGTTCTGTTCATTCAAGAGACAATATCCAGGTTTTCTGTTTCCTGGTAAAACAGATAAGGATTGCAGTGGCTTTGTTTTAAATGATAACAATGTGAATTCAATTCTGGATTCACTTAATCCCTTTACCTGGATAAAAGTTGCCTTTAAGATAATAAAAGATAATCCTGATATCACGATTATTCCCTGGTGGGTGATTTTCTGGACCCCTCAGTTTTTAACCATAATTTTTCTCCTGAAAATATTTTCAAAAACCAGGATTCTTTTTATCTGTCATAATGTAGCAGAACATGAAGCTAATTTTACCAAGACTCTGCTTTCCAGGCTGGTGCTTTCAAAGGGGGATTATTATATTGTTCATTCTGCAGAAGAAAAGAAAAATTTAATAAATCTTATTGGAAACAGGCCGATTAAAGTAACTTTCCACCCCACTTATGAATTTTTTAACACAGGGGAAATTTCCAAGAATGATGCAAAAGCAAAAATTGGGATAAATGATGAGAAAATCGTACTTTTTTTTGGGTTTGTGAGGGAATATAAGGGGTTGAAGTATTTACTGGAAGCCATGCCTGAAATATTAAAAAAAATAGATGTAAGGCTTCTGGTGGCAGGTGAGTTCTGGGATGATAAAGATGAATATCTGAAACTGATTGAGAATTCAGGAACAGGGGGAAATGTAACTGTTATTGATAAATATATACCGAATGAAGAACTGCCGTTCTATTTCTACGCCTCTGACATTGTGGTTTTGCCATATACCGCTGTTACTGGAAGCGGGCTTGTACAAATGGCGTATGGTTTTAATAAACCTGTTATTGCAACTGATATTGGCTCTCTGTCCGAGATAGTTATTGACAAAGAAACAGGTTTTCTGGTTGCTCCAAAGAGTTCTTCTGAAATTTCCAGCGCTGTCCTGCGATTTTATGAAAGCAGTGAGGACGAGCTGATTGAAAATATCAAAAAGAAAAACCACAGATTTTCCTGGGATTTGCTTGTGGAAAAAATTGAGGATTTTGTTAGATGAAGCGTAGAATTTTATTTGTCAGCAATCTGTTAATAGAGTTTTCAAATTATGAGCCACTCGGCATTTTATATCTATCGGCATCGCTCAAAAAATATGGCCATGCCACCTGTTTTGCAAATTCCAGGCTGGCTGAAGTTCAGAAAGCTGTCATGGAGTTTAAGCCCCATATTATAGCTTACAGTATTACCACTGGAATGCATAAAGAGCTGCTGGATCTGAACAGGAGATTGAAAAAAAATTCATCCTTTTTTGCTCTCTTTGGCGGACCCCACACTACATTTTTCCCTGAGACCATAAAAGAGGAGGGCGTAGATGGAGTATGTATCGGTGAGGGTGAAGAGGCAGTTGCTGATCTTGCAAACCACATGGAGAAGGATGAGGATATAAGTAATATAGAAAATTTATGGATTAAGCAGGGTGGTGAAATTTTCCGCAATCCGGTGCGAAAACTGATTCAGGATCTTGATTCCATTCCATTTCCTGACAGGCAGTTAATCTATGACAGGTTCAGGGATTCAAGGGATAATAAGATAAAGTTCTTTATAAGCAACCGTGGCTGTCCTTTTAAATGCACTTATTGTTTCAACCACTATTTTGATGCTATTTATAAGGGTAAAGGTAAGATAGTAAGAATAAGAAGCGTTGATAATGTAATAAAAGAGATTGTGCAGGTAAAACAAAAATATGCTTTGGGGTTTTTAAAATTTGTCAATGACATCTTTTTTTTCAAGAATGAATGGATAAGAGAATTTGCAGAAAAATATCCAGGGAAAATAGGTTTGCCCTTTTATGCTATAGTACGCGCCAATATGATTACACCGGAGAGAGTGAGGTATATGAAAAGGGCAGGATGTCATTCAGTTGCAATGGGACTGGAAAGCGGTAATGAAAGGATTAGAAGTGAAGTTCTGAAAATAAGAATGAGTAATGATCAAATAATCGAAGCATGTAAGATGCTTAAAAGTGGTGGTATCAGGGTGTTTACACAAAATATGATAGGGCTCCCCACAGAAAGTCTTGACAATGCCTTTGAGACTTTAGAGCTTAATAAAAAGTGCAGGCCTGATTATGCATGGGTGAGCCTGTACAGCCCTTATCCAAATACTGTTCTTGGTGAGAAGGCAAAAGATATGGGATTGTTTGATGGGAATGTGAATTCTTTCTCATTTACCTACCACCTGGGCTCACCCATGAATATACCTGACAAAAAGGAATTCGAAAATCTTCAGAAGCTTTTTGCTCTGGCTGTGGAATTCCCATGGATTGCAGGATCTGTCAAATATTTAATCAAACTGCCTTTAATGAATTTCTATGAGCTGGCAAGAAAGATCTGGAAAGGTTATGCCTTTAAATCCAGGATATTTCCCGTAAAGTTGAATTTTGGGGAGTTTGTGAAGTTGTCTGTAAAGTTTTTATTAACTAAAGGTGGTTGACTGGCTGGTGGTTACCCGAACCATTTTTTCTGGGTTGCTGTTTCCAGATTAGCTTTTTCACCTTTTATTATACTTTTTGCAACACTCAATCCCATCTCCACAGAGTGGTCCATGTTGTTATACCTGAACAGGGCGTTTCTTCCAAAAGAGTAAAGGTTGTCAAATTGATTTAAGAAATTTCTGATGACACCAAGATGTTCCTGGTAGTAGATATCATAGATGGGGTAAGCGTGTTTCATTTTGTACGTGAAATAGTCCTCAACCTCATTTTCTCCTGTCAGTCCAAGCTGTACCAGATCTTCAGTCACCCTGTCTGCCAGCCTCTCATTATTCATGTTCCATATTCTGTCCCCGCAGAAGCACGTCACCTCCGAACAGATTATTGTTTTTTTAGGAGGAGAAGAATCTTCATTAAAGTTTTTAAATTCAGAGATCCTGTTGCTTAAAAAAAGCCTGCCCGGAATGTAAATCCAGTGGTTGTCACTTAATCTTGGTTTATTAATTATGAGATATACAAAGACTATAGAACGGAAAAACAGCTCTGAACAAGCCTGTTTAACTTTACTGTCATCCTGTGGTGTTATAAGGGAGACAAGGTCTGTCATGGGTATTGTAGAACAGACATAATCGTAGCTTTCTGAATGGCTTGTTTCATTTGACTCAAAAACAACAGATGTCACTCCGCTGCTGCTGACATTAATTGTTTTGATTTCAGATCCGAGAAATATCTTTGCCCCATGCCCGGCAATTTTCTCCATGTATTTTTCTGCAATATTTCCTATGCCACCCTCCTGAGGATAGTAGAACTGGGATACGTATGTCCTGGGGATATTTTTTGTTTTAAAAACAGATTTTACAACCACATCCCATAGATTAAGAAGGCTTATTCTTTGTGCAGCATAGTCTGATGATATTTCAGAACACGATAGCCCCCATGTTTTTTCCGTATATTCCTTGAAAAATATTTCATAAAGAGTTGTGCCAAAACGATTGGTAACCCAGTTTTCAAAAGAGTTGTCCGGAACATCTTTAAATCTTTTCTTTACCTGAGTCGTAAAATAGTCAAAGAAGATTTTTAACAGAATGAGAGGGGGCATTCTGGATATTATATTGGCTGTTCGTAATGGATAATCAAAGTAACGATTTTTTAAAAATATCTCACTTTTTCTTTTTTTTATGACTACCTTATTATCTAAAATCTCCTTTATGTGTTCTATTAAATAGCTTTTTTCTGAGTGAAATCGATGAGGCCCCAGGTCGTATGTGAACTTATTGTTCCGGAAGCTTTTTGCAAGCCCGCCTGCTTCATTCTCTTTTTCAATCAGGGTGACATCCAGTCCGTGCCTCGCAAGTTCATATCCGCAGGATAATCCTGCCAGACCTGCTCCAAGTATCAGGGCTTTTTTCTTCATATCCTTTGAATAAGTTCAGGGTTTCTGATATGTTATTCTTGATGGTTTCGTAAATCCCGCCAGGCGGGACGGCGTTGTGCGGCATCCTTTCCCGGCATTAATCGGGATACAGTAAGTACGCATCATTCCTCAGAATTTGCGCGCCTTGAATTTAAAGCTTTTTACTTTGCCATCGAATTTTCACTTTTTTAGACTTCATCAATCTTATCTTATCGATAAATTTTGTCAAATATTTAGAAGCTTTTGTGAATGAAGAAAGATCTGCAAAATCTGTTTGAAAGAAATTATTTTTTACATAAGAATCAGGCTCTAAACAATATAGTTGCTTCAGATTTAAAGAGAATTATTGAAACAGTTAAAAGCAGAATTCCTGATTGTGTAATTGTGTTAGGAGGCAGTCTTGCTTATGGTGAGGGGAAATATCTGAAAACAGGTGAGGATTTAGCTGTCCTCAGTGATTATGATCTTTTTGTGATTGTACCATCATTATATAAAACCATACTTGCTTTAACATCAAAACAAATCAAAAATCTCCTTTCAAAGCAGAGTCTTTCTAACTCACTGGAACTGGTATTTGTCTGGGAAGGTGTTCTCAGTTTGAATCTCACCACAGTTGCGGGCGATATCCTGGTGGGGAAAGAGAGGGGAGAAAAAATTCTGAATCATCTCTCAATTCCGGAATCTGCCAACAACCTGAAGCGGGCTTTCAAATTTCTGCTGCGAGGAATTTCTGAAACAGAGAATCAGGGAAAATTTTTGAGAAAGTCAATAATACAGGCTTTTCAGGTTCTGCTTTTATTATCAGCAAAAAAAGAAAATTCAGGATATGAGGTTTGGAAAAATTTCTACAGCCTGAGATATGATTTGCAGGCTGCTGAGAATTACAGAGAATATTTAGGTAACCACACCTGCGAGCTGCTTAAACAGGTCTTAACTGAAGAATTGACAGGAGGGTCAGTCAGGCAAAAACCTGGATTTGAGGAGTTTAGTCTCATAAAAGTTTTTTTAAAAAAACTCTATCTTGATTGCGCGCCGGGTTTCAAGATAAACGATTATATTCGTTACCTGACATTCAATATAAAGGGACGAAAACTTCCTGACCCGTTTTTTAATTCCACAAAAAATTATTTTAATGCAGCATATCTGTTGTTGATGTCAGTTGAAGGTGTCAACAGGTTTGATGAGGGAAAGCTCCACGAAGCTGAAATAATTTTAGCCAAATTAACAGGCTATGAGTGCAAAAGCGAATCATCTGAAATAAGATTCAAAAATTTAGTGGAACAATTATTTTGCTACGATGAAACTTATATACATAAGGTTAAGCTTGATGCGTCTAAATCTGTTGAACCTTGATGGCAAAGTAAAAAGTTTTTGTGATTCCAAATAAGCTTTTATTAACCGCAGACACACGCTGACTTACGCAGACAAACATACGGACGACTTGTCTGTATGTTTACATACATGCCCTTTCCTGTTTGCAACGAGGATCTTTGTCAGGCATAACAATCATAACCATATGTTTTTATACCAATCTGTCGGGATGGAAGTTCCTATGAGTGGCCGTGGTTTCAAAAAAGTGCTCCTATGTTCCACTGTCATTCCCGCGAAAGCGGGAATCCATCTGTTTTCTCTGCTATGCATACAAGTGAATGTCCAAAGGGAAAAGATATCCTCTTCAGCAGACAGCTTTCGGAAGAAAATATTTTAGCTAAAACAGTATGTACAATTTTTGGAACAGGAAATGAAATATTGGTTTTGTCGGGATTTTTGACAGGAAAAAGAGCCTCCTTCAGTTTAATAAAAAAAAGAGCAAAAAAGATTACAGGAAAAAGCCATGTATTGATATAAGTGAGTTTCCTTACGCGAAAGCCGGCATTCCTGACCTTTCTTCTTATTTCAGAAGTGGTGTACCTTCTCTTGTGATGAGCAGCCCTGTCATTATTGCTGAATAAAAAATTATAAGCAGGCAGGGTAACTATAATTAACCCATCATCAGCTAACAACCTGTAACACTCCCTCAGTGCCCCTGTGTCATTATCAATATGTTCAATTGTATCAAACAGAGAAATCAAGTCAAAAGTGCCGGCTTTCAGAGGCAGGGTTGTTGCATCACCATTTATAAGCAGCCTGTATCCCCTGCCCATACAAGACTCCAGAGCATCTGTTGAAAAATCCAGTGCAAAAACTTTCCCGTATTTTGACAGGGGCTGGACCATTTCACCGGGGCCACAACCAACATCAAGAATTTTAATATCTTCTTTTTTGTTAAAAAACTGATCAAGGAGAGTGAAAAATATCTTTCTCCTGCCTATAAACCACCAGTGATTTTGCTCCAGATCTAAAAATTCTGAATATACATCCTTTTCCATAAAATGGATTCTATCTTGAAAAGATTAAGGTTGTCAAATTTTCCACCAATATTTTCAAAACCTTTTCTTGCTTTTTTATTTTGCCTGTTGTTTAATTTTAGCCTGTCTTACGCGTTTTTTGTCTTGCGACAGACCATGGGAGAGCCATTATTTCAAGTTTCAAATAGAACGTGTTCTTTAAAAAACAAGAATGGAATCGCTAATCAAAAAATTAATTTTCCACGCAGTTCAAAATGACTACATCTGGGCTTTGTTCAATGCCACGATTTTAAAAACAACACGTTACGCAGAACGGGTTCGGCGACAAGGTTTGTACTCAAATCTTTATTCAAAAAGGTACGCTGAAGTTGCTGATATCATGAAAGACAAGTTCTCGGATTTTACAGTAAAGAGTGGTGTTTTCAGTGGAATGAAATATCCTGAGCTGAAATCATCCAGTGGTGCTTTATCACCGAAACTTTTCGGGTTGTATGAAAAAGAAATTCAACCTGTAATTGAGAAAATCTGTAGAGACAACTACACGGAAATAGTTAATATCGGATGCGCTGAGGGCTATTATGCAGTTGGCCTGGCGATGCGAATTTCAACTGCTAAGGTTTTTGCTTACGACATCAATAAGGAAGCAATACGCCTGTGTGAAAAAATGGCCAAACTAAACAATGTTGATAAAAGAATTATTACAGGATCCTTTTGTGATGTTGAAACCTTAAAATCCATCCCTTTCACAAAAAAAGGATTAATAATCTGTGATTGCGAAGGATACGAAAAGGAACTTTTTGTTGAAGAACTTATCCCCTTCCTTACAGGTCATGATCTGTTGATAGAGATTCATGACTTCATAGATATTAATATATCGTCTCTTATTTGCCAGCGTTTTGAGAAAACACATGAAATCGAAACAATTCAAAGTGTTGACGATATAAAGAAAGCCCAGACCTGCTTCTGTGAGGAACTTGATGATTATGATTTGGAAACCCGAAAAACTCTGTTAGCTGAACATAGACCTGCAATTATGGAATGGTTCTACATGCAACCTCGTAAACAATAACAATCAATATTAATAAGGTTCTGAACTTAACAGAAATTCCAATGGGCAACATTGTAGCAGATGGACATGGTTATTCATTCATGAATAACTCAGCTTTTTGCGAAGCCGTCAAATATTAACTGCCAGCCATTTCGTAAAATACGGAAAGTAATTTCTGTGCAGCAATATCCCACGAAAAGGATTTTGCCCTTTTTAGTCCTTTCTCAATTAAGTCATTTCTCAGATGTTGGTCACTTAAAATCCTGTTTATTTGAAAAGCAATTTCGTCGATACTATATGGGTCAACTAAAATTCCGGCATCACCTACAATTTCAGGCATAGCTGTCCTGTTTGAGGAAATTACCGGGGTGCCGCATGCCATAGCTTCTGTCAGTGGCATTCCGAAAGATTCATACAATGAGAGAAAAGCAAACAGATCAGCCCCACAATAAAGAGGCGCTAAGTTTTCATTAGGTATCCCCCCTGTAAATAAAACGTCACTTTCAAGTGAAAGCTCCCGTACAAATTTATTTATTGTAGAAAGTTCCTCCCCTGCTTGTCCAACAAGGACTAATTTGTGCCCAAGGCCGTATTTTTTTTTCAAAACACTAAAGGTTTTAATAACTGACAGAACATTTTTGTGAGATTTTATGGCAGCAACAGACAGAATGTACTTGTTTTTAATGGCATATTTACGGCTTAACTCCTTTTTTACATCAAAGTCCAAATTCAGATTAAACCCTTGATCTACGCCATAATAAATTACAGAAACTTTTTTATCATTTAAATTTAAATTTTCAACTAATTCATTTTTCGTATAATGTGAAACAGTTACAACTCTATCAGCTTTTCGTGCTGACAAAGGTATAAATAACTTCAAATAAGGCAAAATAATTTTAGCGAAGTCTTTCGGATGATGATCATATTTCATGCAATGAATTGTAACAACAGACTTGCAGGGTAAAAAAGCAGGGGAGATATAGGCTGGTGAGAATAAAATATCTATTTTATTTTTAGCAGCTTGAAACGGGAGCACACATTGTTCCCAGAAAAATTTTTTCGGGCCTAATCCCTTTTTAACTGAACATAAAACTTTTTCACAGTTGTCCTGTTCAATATTAAAGGAGTCATAATTTTTTTTGTTTGCAAAAATTACATAATCATTTCCTTTGTCTCTTCTCAAGAGGCTTTTTACAATGTTTTTCTGATATGTTCCCATACCACCAACACCGCTGCTGATTGAATACAATGCGTTTATTCCTATTCTCATATTCTGGATCAGACCTGCTCAAAGTTTTCCATTTAATATTTTATGTTGTAAAATTACACCGGCATTTTTATTGAAAGTTTACATGTCAGCATAAAAAATTATGAGGGCTTCCGCAAAGCTGCAACTGCCTTCAGATGAAACAAACTGATTACAACACCGGCAGCTTGAGGAGTAATGTAATGAGAGACATTAGAAAAATTTCAATAAAAACCTGACAGCTTTACAGTATAATATGATTAATTGTTTTATTCTTTAAGAAAACTATATTTGATCCGAACAAATTACAATAGTTTTTTAATTGTGAATCGGCCTCTATATTATTTTTATGAAGAAAATTTTAGATACCCTGCAAGATCTGGATTTTAATAGACCATTATATTTTGTCCCTTTGTTTCTGCTGTTAATAATAACACGCCTGCCTTTATTCGGTTTAGGATTCGGGTATGATATAGACGGATGGGTTGAAGTAAACTGCGCTTTCCATACTGTCCAAACCCTGGAATATATTCCATCACGAGGTTTGGGACACCCCCTTTATGAACTCCTGATCACATTACTTCTGAAAATTGATGAGAGATTTTTCTCCTCAGAATGGATTATTACAAATTCAGCAAATTTCCTCATATTTCTTTTGTGCGTTATCTTTTTTTACAGGATATTGGATTCATGGAAGATAGAGAGGAAGAATCTCCTCACCATCTTCTTCTGTTTTTTGCCTGTTATATGGAAGAACAGCGCCATGACAGTCGACTTTATGCTTACCCTTATGTTCCTGCTTCTTTCGCAGTATCTTGCCATATTAAACAGATATAATTTATCAGCCATTGCCCTGGGTTTAGCATGCGGCGCACGATTTCAGAACGGAATCATGATTGTGCCCATGTTATATCTGATTTTATCACAAACCAGCTCTAAGAAAAAAGATGCTCTAAGGTTTCTTGTAATATTTTTTTCTTTGACCTTTGTTTTCCTGATTCCTTTTTTGACCTCCTGCGGCATACCAACGCTTGAGCGTTACAAAGAAGTGGGAATTCTGAAATCAAATTTCTGGATGTATATTTTAAAGGCAGGGTATAGAGGAATTTACAGGTTTATTGGTATTGATGCTGCAGTCTTTCTTGCAGGCTGTTTGATTTTTCAAGTTTATGGGATAAAAAGATTATTTGCCTCCTTGAGAAACAGAGATGAAAAAATAGTATTCTCATCTATTGTTGTATTAATATTCGCACTGCTTTTTGCCAAATATCCGTTCAAGCAGGAATATATGCTACCCCTTGTTCCAAGTGCTCTCATTCTTTTGAGTCATATACTTAACAGAAAGACATTCATTATCTTTTTTCTCCTGTCAATATTAAACGGTTTTTTAGTTTTTCCTAATGTAAAAATAAACTTTACCCCCCATGGGAAAATCTTTTCTGATGTCAATGCCTTTGGCAAGGGAACCCTTCTTGAAGATGTTGACAAAAGAAGAGATTTGATCAGGGTTAAGGAATTCATTAAATCTGGTGCAATAAAATACCACTCCGTTGTTGTGTGGCATCGATACCAGATGGCATATGTTTTTTTCAACAGATATGAGATACTGAAAAGCGGGCAGTACAGGATTGAGGACAATAAATTAATTCCATTAGATGTTGTTTATGATAAAGCAAGGGATATATATTTTACAAATTCAGCAGCCTTGCATGGTATGAGTCGCAAAGAGATAATGAAGATACTTAGAGAGAAAAATTTATATTATTTGCCATGCGCATTAAAATCGACTAAAAACAAGACAGGGATAAATCTATTGGAGTTTGACCCCATTCTCATCGATGAGCTTAGACCCCATGAATATTGATTGAGCCAGAAGCAGTATCAGGAGAAAAATTCAGCGCAGGTTAAGTCCGGATTTTGTTGTAGTAATCGCAGCAGGGGGATTTGTACAATACAAGATTTTCACTGCAAATTCCCGATTAAAGATAAAACAATAGAACCCGATATCGATAGTGCTATAATAGCGAGGTCCTGGGGTTGGTATGCAAGGCTGAGTAGATTATACAGATGATATCCGCGATGGATAAATGTAAAAGGAGAAGGAGATTAGTTGGCTATGAAAGGTGGAAAAAAACTAAGCCTGCAAAGACGGATCTATAAATTTTTCAAATACAGGATTAACAAGCTGTTAATATTCAGGAAAAACAAACCTGTTTTGTTTAGCCTGAGAGGAAAGTCACTGATAGTACTACCGGAAGTGTTTCATCCCGGCATGTACAATACAAGCCCATATTTTGCCCAAAGTATTTCCAACGCAAATATCAAAACAGATAACAGGGTTCTTGATTTAGGAACAGGCTCTGGTGTGGGTGCTGTCTTTGCATCTGAGTACTCAAAACATGTTGTGGCAACTGACATTAATCCCAATGCTGTCCGGTGTGCCCGGATTAATGCACTTCTTAATGATGCAGCTGACAGGATTGATGCAAGGTTAGGTGATCTCTTTGAACCTGTGGAAGGAGAAAAATTTGATCTCATCCTTTATACACCTCCCTTTTATCTTGGAAAAGCAAGAGACTGGCATGAAACAGCTTTCAAAGGCGGAGAAGGAGAGGATCATGTGTGCCATAAGTTTTTCAGTAATGTAGAAAACCACCTGACACCTGAAGGCAGGGTCAGAATGCTCTGGTCAACCATTGCCGATTATCCCGGAATGGAGGAAGAACTGGCGCGAAACGGGCTGGAGATTATAAAGGTAGAACAGCGTGACATAATGACTGAAGTTGTTTTGATCTATGAGTTCAGACCAAAGCGATAAAACCGACATCTAAGTTGAGCTGTTTTTCAGATAAAGACAGTGTGTGCTAAGGGGGTTGATGAATAATGCTGGTTAGTTGTTGAGGTACAAAGTTGCAAAAGCACAGGGACACAAAGTGTTATAATGAAATTTTCAGGTAAGGGGGGGAGAGGGGGTGCTGTTACACTAATCCCGTGTGGCATCATGTTTTTTAGAATCTCTCAATTCAGGTAAAAAAACTAATATCATTAATGGCAAAAGGTTGTTTTGAGGAAATTCTTCAGAGAACTGAAACAGAATAAACTTGTTACCAAGGTTCTATATCACGATATAGTCAGCAGGCTGCATTATAAGTATGGAACCAGGGCAAGGCTTTTGTGGCTTAATATAGAATTTACTTCCCTTTGCAATTTGAAATGTAAGATGTGCGCGCTTGACAGGTCGCAGCCAAAGGGATTTATGGACAAGAGGTTATTTGAAAAGATATTTGATGAAATAAACAGATCAGAGCAGTTGAAAGTCGACAACATATCTCTCTGGCTTGGAGGTGAGACACTTCTGCATCCTGAGTTTGCAAAGATGTTAGAGATTTTGTCTGTAAAAAGGAACGAAGCAAAAGATTTTCCATATGTGACTCTGTTAACCAATGCAACTTTACTGCATGGGGAAAGAACTGATGCAATACTGGAAACTGATGCTGTTGATTGTGTAATGTTCAGCATTGATGGCGGAACAAAAGAGAGTTTTGAATCATTAAGGAGCGGTGCAAAGTGGGAAAATATTCTTGAAAATGTAAATGATTTTTTGTCGAAAAACATGAAGTCAGGAAAAAGACTTAAGACCGGACTGGTTTCAATAGTTGACCCGAAAATGAAATTTTCAAATGAATTTCTGGCTCTTAAAAAAAACATAGATCAGTATCTTCCCAGGGGTTTCCATAACTGGGACGGAAGCAGGAAACTGCCTGTAGATATAGAAAGAAGCGCTCAAAAGCAGGGACCTTGTTATATGATTATGAGAAATCTGGCAGTCCACTGGGACGGACGTGTCAGCCCCTGCTGTTATGATATAAATACCCGCTGTCCTCTCGGAGATTTGAGCAATCAAAAGCTCTATGATATCTATCATCTAAATCAGAGACGGTTGATGATAAGCAAGATGTTAGGAGGATTACGGCGAGAGATAGCGCTATGCCGGGATTGCGAGCATTGAGGATCAATCTTACCCAAATTATTCTTTAGCTGAATCTGGTATCTCCATTTAATACAGGGAATGTTAGTTTGAATAAAACAACTCAAACAAATCAGAAATCCATGGGCAGGGGTGTAATTTATCTCACAGCAAGCCGGGTAACCTTTGCCTTTAGCGGATTTATACTTCATGTAGGACTGGCAAGACTTTTAGGGGTTGAAGAATATGGTACCTATGGGGTAATTATGGCCCTTATGGGTATTGCTTACATTCTCTATCAGCCTGGTATCCTTACAGCAGTCACAAAGTTCACTTCAGAAAATATTGAGACAGCCGGCCCCATACTCAAAACCGGGCTAAGGGTTCAGGTCATCCTGACGATCTGTTTTGCTCTGATAATCTTTTTTTGTGCCCCCCTTTTAGCACAACTTCTCAAAGACCCATCATTATCATCGTATATTCGTTTAGCGGTTTTAATCACCATACCAATGGGTTTGAACACAATATATCTTGGCTCATTGAATGGCGCTAAACTCTTCGGAAAACAGGCTTTTTCAGTAACAGCGCATTCTGTGATAAAGGTCCTGATAATTTTTATTATTGTGATGCTTGGGTTTAAAATAAAGGGAGTCATCTCAGGGCTGATAATTTCAACTGTTATTGCAATGTTTATAGCAAGACATTTTTGTCAGTATGAAAGAAGTGATGAAGTGTTTGAGATGAAAAAACTTCTTGCTTTTGCTGTTTCGGTTCTTATCTACGTTTTTTGCATATCTTCAATAACAAATCTGGACCTCCTGTTTGTCAAATCACTTCTCAAGGATAATGTGGAAACTGGCTTGTACACATCAGCAGCTAATGTGGCAAAGTTACCTTTTATGCTTTTTTCAAGCTTTTCAACTGTGCTTCTCCCCTCTGTTTCCCAGGCTATATCTGCAAATAACATGGAGCTGTTCAAAAAATATATTCACCAGACATTAAGGTACATGCTTCTTGGGCTTGTTCCTTTAATCTTTCTTTTAAGCTCCAGTGCAAAAGAAGTAATGGAGATTTTATATTCAGGAAATTTTTCCGGCGCAGCCATCCCATTCAGCATTCTGGTCTTTGGGATTTCTTTTGCTGTTATACTCAGTGTATTGTCAACAGTAGTCATAGGCAGTGGCTCTCCCCGTGTGGCAATGACATTTGCCCTGATTCTTCTTCCCATGGATTGTGCCTTGAATTATTTTCTTATTCCAAAATACGGGCTTGCTGGTGCTGCGTCTGCCACAACCATGACTTTTCTATGTGGCTGCGTGATGGTGGGGCTTTATATATATACACGGTTCAAGACCCTGATGAATTTCGCATCTTCTTTGAAAATTCTGTTTGCCTCAGTTATAATTTATATCCTCTCACTCCTGTACCCCTTCCATGGACTGTGGATAATATTACAATATATTCTTTTGTTTAGCCTTTATGTTTTTATCCTGCTGATTTTAAAAGAGGTAAGCAGGGAAGATATCAGGATGTTTAAAGATATTTTTAAACGCTCATAGATGTTTTTGGCCTTATCATTTTTTGAAACATAGAATAAAAATTTTAACTTTTTCGTGTTTAAGTCGAAAATCAACAAGCGCTTTTTTGAAACCACAGACAGACACAGACTTAAGAATGGGTATTACACTCAGAACAGACTACTCTTTCCTTTACAGTTATTCTTTGCAGCGAAACTGCCGGGTGTGCATCTGTGGTTAATATAACTTTTTTACGAATGAACCAAAAGTTATGAATGGAAGATTAACAAATCTTTTAAAAAGCAGCTTAAGAAATCCGCTTTATGCCTGGCACAGCTTTTCAGGGAGATTAAAAGATGCTTTCATGCTTGACCACAGATTTTTAAATGGCTACAGCTTCCTGCCGGATACAGTAAGAATAGATCTAACCTATAGATGCAACCTGAGATGCAAGCTCTGCTTTGAGTTTGGGAAAGACTTAAGCGAGCTAATCAAGGAGGAAGAACCAGAGAAAACAGAAGATCTTTCCTTTGAAAACCTTATGAGTTTTCTGGAAGAAATCAGCTGTTTTAAGCCAACCCTGTATCTCTCAGGAGGCGAACCTCTGATCTATCCTGACATTCTGGAGCTTCTTGAATTTATAAAGAA
>JAJRXD010000114.1 GCA_024276465.1 Deltaproteobacteria bacterium | reverse complement strand
ACCCTTCATCTGCAGAAAGACACTCATGCAAGGCTACGGTGCAATGGGTTAAAAAAAACACTTTGCCACTTGTCCTTTTGGCTTTGTTACCGCTATTATTACCTGTTTTGAGTTTTTCCCTCTTTTTTGGGGAAACTCCTGAAAAACAACCACTTGACCCAACAATAAAAATATTATAGAAATTAGGGAGAGTAACTGCAATACACTAAAATAATATGGAGGATTTTAAGGAATTATGGTTTTTCAAATTGATAAAGATCCAGTCGAAATTCCAAACACATTACCTCTGCTGCCGGTAAGAGATATTGTCGTTTTCTCATACATGTTTTTACCGCTTTTTGTTGGAAGGACATCATCAATCAAGGCAGTAGAAGCTGCTATGGATAAAAACAGGCTGATCCTTTTAGCCACACAAAAAGATCCTGCAAATGACAATCCGTCTCCTGATGACATTTATTCTGTCGGAACTGTTGCAATGGTAATGAAAAAATTAAAGCTTCCTGACAACAGGATTAAGATACTTGTTCAGGGACTGGTAAAAGCAGAAATAAAGAACTATATAAAAACCTCACCACTTTTTACTGTTGAAATCAACAAGATTGTTGAACATATTCCATCTGAAATCACTGTTGAAATTGAGGCACTCATGCGCAATGTAAAAGAACAGTGTGAAAAAATTCTATCCCTTAAGGGGCTGGTTTCACCTGAGGTGCTTGAGGTGCTTGAAAATGTAAGTGATCCTGGGAGACTTGCCGACCTTGTAGCCTCAAACCTGAAGCTGCATTTAGAGGAGTCCCAGGAAATCCTTGAAATATTTGACCCTGTGGACAGGCTGAAAAAAGTTAATGAATATCTTTCAAAAGAGCTTGAGCTCTCAACAATGCAGGCCAAAATTCAAACCCAGGCCAAGGAGGAGATGTCAAAGACCCAGCGTGAATACTTTCTGCGGGAACAGCTTAGAGCAATTAAGACAGAGCTGGGCGATATTGATGAAAAGGCCCAGGAGGTAAATGAGTTTTCTGAAAAAATCAAAAAGGCAAAAATGCCTTCTGATGCTGAAAAAGAAGCCAAGAAGCAATTAGGCCGGCTGGAGCAGATGCACCCTGATTCTGCCGAGGCATCCATTGTCAGGACATATCTTGACTGGATGGTGGAGGTGCCATGGAGCAAATCAACCAAAGATAAGCTTGACATTAAACAGGCAGAAAAAGTGCTCGATGAGGATCACTATGATCTGGAAAAAGTCAAGGAAAGGATCCTTGAATATCTCTCAGTAAGAAAACTGAACAAAAAAATGAAGGGCCCTATCCTCTGCTTTGCAGGCCCCCCTGGTGTTGGAAAAACTTCTCTGGGAAAATCTATTGCCAAGTCCCTTGGCAGGAAATTTGTCAGGATCTCCCTTGGCGGAATACGGGATGAGGCGGAAATAAGAGGACATCGCCGAACTTATATCGGTGCCCTGCCCGGACGTATCATTCAGGGACTCAAACAGGCAGGGACTAATAACCCTGTTTTCATGATGGATGAAATTGATAAAGTCGGGGCAGACTTCAGGGGTGATCCGTCTGCAGCTCTCCTGGAAGTACTGGACCCTGAACAGAACTTTGCGTTCAGTGATCATTATCTGAATATAAATGTTGATCTTTCCAATGTAATGTTCATAACCACTGCGAATATGATTGAACCCATAATGTCCGCCCTGAAAGACAGAATGGAAATTATCGAGCTTTCAGGGTATACAGATGAAGAAAAAATGAAAATAGCCCGTCAGTTTCTAATCCCAAGGCAGCTGAAGGAAAACGGTATTTCGGAAAAATACCTGAAACTGTCCGATGAATCAATCCTTACAATTGTTAACCAGTATACAGCTGAGGCAGGGCTTCGAAATCTTGAACGTGAGATCGGAACAGTCTGCAGAAAGGTTGCCCGCAATGTAGCTGAAGGTAAAAAAGGACAACAAAAAGTAACCAGAAACAATATCCACAAATACTTGGGCGTTCCAAAGCGTCTTCCGGAAGAAGAGCAGGAAAAAAATGAGGTGGGGATCTCAACAGGTCTTGCCTGGACCCAGGTTGGGGGTGAGATACTTTACATAGAGGCAACACTTATGAAAGGCAAGGGCAACCTGGTCCTTACCGGTTCGCTTGGCGACATAATGAAGGAGTCAGCACAGGCTGCTCTCTCCTACGTCCGTTCAAAATCAAACGATCTGGGAATACCACATTCTGTTTTTGACAAAAATGATATTCACATCCATGTGCCTGCAGGCGCAATACCAAAAGACGGTCCATCTGCAGGAATAACAATGGCGACGGCGCTTGTTTCAGCTATTACACAAACCCCTGTTAATAAGGATATCGCAATGACTGGCGAGATAACCTTAAGAGGCAGGATTTTGCCTATTGGCGGACTCAAGGAAAAATCACTTGCAGCCCTCAGAAATAACATAACAAAAATTATTGTTCCGGACAGAAATAAAAAAGATCTGGATGATATCCCTGGGACCATTAAAAAGAAAGTTGAGTATCTGTTTGTAAAACACATAGATGACGTTCTAAAGCTTGCCCTTGTAAAAAAACGTAAAAGCACCGGCAGGAAGTCTAAAAAGACCAAACGGTAGGTCACTGTGCAGCTTAAACAAATCGGTGAGTTCAAACTCATCGATATTATCTCAAATTATACTGCCAGGCCACCTGCATCTCTTATTAAAGGCATTGGAGATGATGCGGCGGTTGTCAGTGAAGAAGCAGGGCAGTGCCTGCTGCTCACCACTGATATTCTAAAGGAAAGCATTCATTTTAACAGGCATTATACCAGCCCCTATCTTCTGGGGAAAAAATGTCTTGCAGTAAGCTTGAGCGACATTGCCGCCATGGGCGGAACACCTCTTTATTACCTTGTTTCCCTTTCAGCCCCATCCTCAGCCTCTTTTGAGTTCATAAGGAATCTCTACAGGGGAATGGGCAGACTTGCAAAACAGTTTAATACATTCCTGATAGGGGGCGACACCACCTCTTCCCGTAATGGCATATCAATCACAATAACATTATTGGGGAAGGCGAAGAAAGACAGCGTAATTTACCGGCATGGTGCTGAAAATGGAGATCTGATTTATGTTACAGGCTCTGTCGGAGATTCATCACTTGGATGGTTAATGCTGAAAAAAAACAGGGGCTCGTCCAGGAAAAACTCTTTAATCAGAAAACACCTTGCCCCCTCCCCACGTGTTGAGATCGGGATTGAAATTGCCCGCTCAAATATTGCAACCAGCATGATTGACATAAGCGATGGCCTTGCTGCGGATTTAAGGCACATATTAAAGCAAAGCCGTGTTGGAGCAGCTATAAGCCTTGCCTGCCTGCCGCTTTCTTTGAGCTATAAAAAATATTGCCTTGACTATTCGAAAGAATTTTACTATCAGGCTCTTTGCGGCGGAGAAGATTATGAACTGCTTTTTACAATAAATCCAAAAAACAGATCAAAGATTCGGAAACTGGCAAAACAGACAAAAACACCAGTAACGTGCATTGGGGAAATCACAGGGGTCCCCTCAGAGCTTCTGGTTCTGGACAGCAGCGGCAGAGAGCTTGTTCTGAAAAAAGAAGGGTACAAGCATTTTTAAACCCTGAATTTACAGCAGGTTGCTGCTTCAAATTCCGGATTTAATCCGTTCAAAGCTGTTGCTGTGACCGTCTCAAAAGGTATATCTTGAGAATCACTTAGTTCAGGAATCATTTTTAGGGGAAATATCACATGAATGAAAAAGAATTAAAAAAACTGCTTCAGAGCGTTAAGAAAGGCTCCACGCCAGTTGACAAGGCCTTTGAAACTCTGAAAACATTACCGTTTGACGATATCGGTTTTGCCACCATAGACCATCACAGAGCCATCCGCAAAGGGTTCCCTGAAGTGATCTGGGGAAAAGGCAAGTCCGCAGAACAGATGATAGGCATAATAAAAAAAATGGTCCTGAAAAAACATCCTGTTCTGGCGACAAGGGTTGACAGTAAAAAAGCTGCGCGTATTAAAAAGCTGTTTCCAAAAACAAAATTCTATCCTGCTTCAGGGGTCCTGACAGTAATCAACAGCAGGATTGAGCAGAAGGGAAAAGGAATCATCCTTGTTGTTTCAGCAGGAACCTCTGATATCCCTGTGGCAGAAGAGGCAATTATTACAGCCGAAACAATGGGGAACAGGGTTGAGCATGTTTTTGATGTGGGAGTAGCAGGTATTCACAGGCTCATAAATCAACAGGAAAAGATACTTGCAGCAAATGTTATAATAGTGGTTGCCGGCATGGAAGGCGCGCTGCCAAGTGTTGTTGGCGGTCTTGTTTCACGGCCTGTAATTGCTGTTCCCACAAGCACGGGATACGGGGCAAGCTTTGGCGGTGTAGCAGCTCTTCTTGGAATGCTTAATTCATGTTCAGCAGGGGTATCGGTTGTAAACATTGACAATGGATTCGGCGCAGGATATATGGCAAGCCTTATAAACAGTTAGCAGGGGGCTGTTGAAAAACCACAGCGATTCTCTCTGTTTTACAGGCTGTTCAGCCTGTCTTTATTCATAAACTTTTGCAACAGGTCAGGATTATTTTCAAGCTCTTTTAAATTCTCATCAATTGTTTTCAGCATCGCTGCCCTGCTTTCCGGAAATTTGCCGTTTACAGGTATATAGTTGGATATGTGATCACTCAAATATTGAGAGGTTACCCTGAGGTTTTCAACTATCATTTTCTGCTCTTTTAATGCTGTTTCATGGGAGGCTTTCCTGAATTTACCTTCTTTCATGTTTTTGTAAATCTCGGATCCGGGCTGGGGCTGAAGAGTCCTGACCCTGATAAAATGCGGATCAATCAGGTTCAGAACAGATGCAGTGTCACGGGCATGTTCACTCCAGCGCTCCTCCCCGCCAATCCCAAGGAGGATGTAAACAGAAAGTTCAAACCCGGCTGTTTTTGCCTTTATACCCCCCTCAACAAATTCATCGGGTGTAATGCCCTTTCTAATGTCCCGGAGCAGATCAGCACTACCTGTCTCAAGTCCCACATGAAAACGAGTAAGTCCTGCCTGCCTGAGGCTTTTCAGATCCTCCAAAGGCTTTTTTTGCAAAGTTTTTGCCCTTGCATAGCTTGTTATCCTTTCAATATAAGGAAAAGTTTTTCTGAGATGTTCAAGTATCTCTATGAAATTATCAGTTCTTACAATCAGGCTGTTTGAATCAGCGATAAAAACAGTCTTTACAGTTTCACTGTAATGTTCCCCGGCTGATGCTATATCATCCTTTATTTCATTAACCGGCCTTCTCTCAAAAACCAGGTTCCTGTACATGGAACAGAAAGTGCATTTATTCCACGGGCAGCCCCTCGTTACCCTCAAGAGAAGGCTGCCAGCCTCACTTGGGGGTCTGTATGGTGGAAAATCATATGCTTTTTTCTTTAAACGCAAACGTCCTATTGCCATACTCAGTGGTTAAACGAAAAGTACTATTAATCACATTTTTTAATCTCAGGGTTTCTTTTCTATAGTTGCATTGCTGAAATGTCAAATAATAAATTACTGCGCTTTCCTTATGAAGGCATTGTCCATGACATTGCAGAAAACAGTTTGTTATTGTGTATTAAAATTATCTTGACTAACTACTTAATTTAGCTGTATAATTATTTTATGCCCCAAATCATTGCGATTTTATTTGAAGAAAAGACTGTAGAGTCTTATATAGCTGTTAAACTGGAAGGTGAGGAACCGGAAATTCTTTTTATGAAGGGTCCGGAATTTTCAAAAACAATGGGGCCATATCCTGTGCCATATGCTGAGGCAACCTTCAGAAGATGGAACTACAGCATGGTGGAAAATCCACCTGAAATTATGCTGACAGACAAAAAGTCCATTGCCGATGCATTAGTTCACATCCTCAGAAAGGACAATAACAATGCAAAGTATTGTCCGGAAAATCAATGAGATCATCTGAAAAAACCGGAAAAAAGGCCTTATGCTTATATCAAAAAAGTATTCACTCCACCTTACCTTCCTCCTTTAGAAATCCACAGCAGGAGATGAGTGCCTCCAATTTACAATAAACGAAAGGAACAGAATGTTTTTCAGTACCCTGACACGATCCCGGAACAAATCCAATACTTCAAAAAAAATGATCATAAACGCTGTACACCCTGAGGAAAGCCGTGTTGCAATAATTGAGAACGGAAATCTTCAGAACCTGGCCCTTGCTACAGAGACCAGGGAAAAAATTCGTGGGAACATCTATAAGGGAATTGTCCAAAAAGTTGTTCACAGCTTTAATGCTGCTTTTGTTGATTTCGGATTCAGCCGCCATGGATTTCTCCCCCTGGATGAAGTCCATCCCGAATATCACAGTGCTGCAAAAGACAAACTCACATCAGCCAAAATACTCAGAAAAAACCAGGAAGTTATTGTTCAGGTTACCAAGGAAGAAAAAGGAACAAAAGGTCCATCGCTTACCACTTATATTTCACTTCCAGGCAGGTACCTTGTCATTATGCCCGGGCACAAACGTACCGGCATATCAAGGAAAATAGAGGATGAGGCTGAACGCAAAAAGCTTAAGGACATAGGCCGACAGCTTAAACTTCCGGAGTCAATAGGCTTTATAATAAGGACAGCTGGTCTCAGCAAAAGCAAGAGAGATCTTCAGAAAGACGCTAATTACCTGCTCCGTTTATGGAAGGCAATTACAAAACGGTCAAAAGAGTTGACCTCCCAGGGCATTATTTACCAGGAAAGCAATATTGTTATTCAGTCAATCAGGGACTATTTTACAACAGACATTTCTGAAGTCCTGGTTGACAATCCTGAGGTTTTTAAAAAGGTGAAAGATTTTTTCAAGCAGGTTATCCCCAAACACCAGAAAACAGTCCGGCTTTATGAAAACAAAACCCCAGTTTTTATAAAATACAATATAGAAAAACAGATAGAATCCTTATACAAGCGAACTATTTCCTTAAAGTCAGGTGGCAGTATCTCAATTGATCCAACAGAGGCCCTTGTCGCAGTTGATGTAAACACTGCTCGTTTTACGCGTGTTAAAAACCCTGAAGAAACATCCCTCATAACAAACCTTGAAGCTGCGGATGAAATTGCCCGCCAGCTTCGTCTTCGTGATTTGGGAGGACTGATTGTAATCGATTTCATTGACATGAAAAGCCTGAAAAACAGGCAACAGGTAGAAAGACAGATCAAAAATGCATTCAAAATTGACAAAGCTAATATTGAAATTTCCAGAATATCAAAGTTCGGCCTGATAGAAATAAGCAGAGAATATTTACGAACCCCACTGTTTGACGAAAGCCATATTGAATGCACCTACTGCAGCGGAAGCGGAAAAACAAGATCCAGAGAATCCCTGTCACTGGTTATTTTAAGAGAAATATATGATAAAGTCTCAACAGGCAGCATTGCTGAAATTCAGGTAACCCTTTTTCACGATGTTGCAACCTATCTTCTTAACCAGAAAAGAAAGGAACTGTTTAACATTGAAAAACAGTTTGACACAATAATTTCCATTTTCAGTGATAACATCAAACCAGCAGACAATTACAGTCTGGAATGTATTCCAAGGCCCTGACGCGCATGCAAAAGGAAAAGGCACTCAGGGATGCAAATGTTAATCAGCTGCAGGTAAAACAAAAAAACATGATCAACAGCCGGTTAATTTGCAAATTTTCTTTTCACCCTCATCAAAATATTTTCAATTACCAGAAAAATCATGATCCCCAGGGGAAGCACTATCAGAAAAAAAGGCTTTTTTAAAGCAACCCCTGCCAGCATGCCTAAAAGTCCTCCCAAAACTTCTATTGCAGCAAAGTTTTCCCCTGTTACCTTCATTATCATCTTCTCAAATTCTTTCGTATCCTGACTTTCAATGTTATCTGCCACAATCTGCCGGATATTAAGCCTGCGGATAATATCCGGGATAAACTCCCTTATTCTCTCAACATTTGCCGGCATATGAAGGAAGGCTTTGAGTTTAGATGGAACAGTATTAAGCAATGTGATCAAATGTCTGTCAATAGTGTTCCACGATTCATCACTGCTCAGAAAATTGTCAATTCTCTCCCTGAGCGCTGGAATTGCTTTGTCTCTGGTTACACCTATTATAAAACCTTTAAACCAGGTGTGAATTTCCTCTATCTTTTTTCTTGTCCCTTCCTGCTCCAAAAACTCCTCAATGTTTTCCAGGTTGTCTTCCACGAACTTTACAACCTGAGTGTAAGTCCCTGGACTGTAAAAAAAATCACGTATCAAATCTGCAATGGTTTCTTTTTCCATGCCTGAAAAATATTTTACCCCTTTGAAGGCTGTCTTTTTCCACCACACCTGATTCTCAATATACCTGTCAATAATATTGCTGATGGTGTGTGAAAACTCTGGTATCCTTTCCACCAGATTGTTAATAATCCAGGTTGAAACTTTGTGCCTGAGTTCATCTGATTCGAAAAAATCCTTTATTTTTGGTTTCACAGCTGCCCAGACTGAATCAACCGTGACCTGCCTGCTTATAAAATCAGACAGATAGCTTTCTGCTGAACGGGTCAGCCACAGAAAAAACCTGTCTGCGTACTCACTGTAAAACCTGAGCACGATATCTGCTGTCTTTTTTCTGTTGGCTTCTTTACTCAGGTATTCCTCCACAGCTTTTGTCACAGAGCTGATTGCCTCTTCTATAATGCGCCCCTTTTCAATGTGGGCCATAATGGTTTCAATGTTAAGAAGCCTCTTTTCTGTCTCAGCAGCAATTTTTTGCGCTATCTCAGACTTGTTTTTCGGTATAAGACCATGCCTGCCGAAAAAAGTAGGTGCTGCAGGCCTGAAAAGCATCCTGATTGCAATTGTATTTGTACTTATGCCTACAAACCCTGCCAGAGCAATTACAAAAATCCAGTTGAAAACCGTATCATCTGGATGGAAATGCATTACATAGAGGCAGCAAAGCAGAATGCATGGCAGACCTGTTAAAAGGATATATTTGCTGATTTTAAAAAATTTGTTCATAGATAAAAAAACCTGTTAAATAAAGTATGTACAGTCCAAAAAGAATCAGTCCCTTGACACGGGTGAGGCTGTATCCCAGCCTGAGCAGGAAAAGCATCGTCCCTACAATAACAAACATGGAAGGAAACATGAAAGCAATATCCCTGCTGCTGATAGTAAGGTCATTGGCAATGGCTGAGGCGCCCGCCACCCAGCATATATTCATAATATCTGCTCCAAGAATGTTTCCCACTGCTATTGCGCCCTCCCCTTTTCTTGCAGCTGTTATGCACGTTGCAATCTCAGGCACCGAGGTCCCGAAAGCAACCAGTGTCAAAGCTATAACAGCCTCGGATATATTAAAGGAAAGTGCAATTGTGGTTGCTGAGGTTATTATAAACTCGCTTGCCGCAATAATGCCTGCAAGGGCAAAAACAAAAACAACAACAAGTTTAATCATGGATACATCTTCATGGCCTGATTCCGGTTCATCCGGAAAACCACCTCTTTTTGCCTGCCGGAAAAGAAACGCCATGTAGCCTGCAAACATCAAAACAAGCATCACACCCTCCCACCTGCTCAGGGTCTGGTCAAAAACCACAAAGAGAAATATAATTATGGAAATTACTATAAGAAATATGCCGGAGCTTTTAAGAACCGAGGGGATAACAGCTACAGGGGCCACAGACACAATCCCTGCCAGACCGAGGGCAAGCCCGTCATCACATATTACCGAGCCGATTGCATTGCCGAGAGCCATTTCAGGACTGCCGCGAAGCGCAGCCATTAAAGAGACTGAAAGCTCGGGCGCAGTGGTTGCGAGCGAAACAAGCAATATCCCTATTATCAGCTTTGGGATCCTGAACCTGTTGGCCAGAGCAACAGATGAGTCAACAAAAATATCAGCACATTTAAACAGGATGACAAAAGAAACTGTTATAGCAACCCATGCCACAGTGAGATTAGTTTGGATATAGTACTCGATACCTGCCATATAGCCTCAAAAGTTGAATTAAATTCCGCCTAAGCTGAGCGATTTTTCAGATAAAGACAGCATAGTGTAACAGCATTTCACTCATTCTCAGCAGACATCCATGTCTGCTTCCGAGGTAAGCATTACACTTCACCATCCAGGTGAAGCTTATGTAATGCTTAAATCCGTT
>JAJRXD010000113.1 GCA_024276465.1 Deltaproteobacteria bacterium | reverse complement strand
TTATAGGAGTTGAAGATATTGATCAGCCCCTTGACTGCTGCCTGTTTGGTCTTTTTGTTTTTTATACCGATAACAGAGCTGAGATCGACCTCTGATTCCAGACCAAAGAAAAGATAATCAGGAACCTTGAGCGGATTGTCCTTGCGGTCGGAGAAACCGTCTTTATAAACAATGACATCCCCGCCCTTTGGCCCTTTCTTTGTCGGATGCGGCTTATCCAGACATTCAAACAGGCCGCCGTTCATAAAGGGGACAATGGACTCCACCAGCTCCACAAAATTTTGCGGATCTTTGAAACAGGACTCATAACGCAGCAGGTTGGTGACATTCATGTTCTGGCCGTCCCGACGAAACCCACGCTTGCCCATCTCCTGATTCAGGGTGGCAAAAAAGAGATTCTGGAGAATGGCCTTGTAATAATGACTTTTGATATTAACCGATTGAAAAAGATCTCCCTGTGGCCCTGTAGGATGAAACGGCGATAAATCTTCGAGAAGTTCTTTTTTCAGATACTCCGGGTCAAACAACTCCTCCGGGATCAGTTTTTTCTCTTTGATAAACCAGACAAAGAGGAAACGGGTCAGCAGACGGATAACATTTTTTGCCTTATGCTCCTGAATGGTCTCCTGTAATTTGGCGTCATCATTGCTGCCGGTTTCCTCAAACAGGGTGTGAATGGTAGGTTCCGAGGGAAAAGTAACCTCTTTTACTGCCCAGAAATACCAGTTGGACAGCTCCTCGTAAAACTTCTTATTGAGCAGGGAGACATTAAAGACTTCCTGCCAGTAACCATAAAGGGTGGCAAAGGTGTTAACCCCTTTTTTGCCCCGGCGGGTTATGGCAAGCTCTTTTAAAATCCGCAGATGGCCGGAATGGGGGTTAGTGAGGTCAATATCTCTGAGCAGGGAAACCTTGCCTGCCTTTTCCCCTTCCCGCCACTGCTGTTTGTATTGCAGCCGTTCGGCGTTGGCAAAGGCGATATACTTCTTTTGGCTGTCGGCATATTTAAAAATCACCACCACCGGCGTGTAGTGAAATTCCCGGTTAAAGGCACGGGTGATTTCGGCAAGCTGGCTTCTGGTGGGCAGCAGGTTATTCTCTCGCGGCCGAAGTGTTACCCCAAAGAGCAGGATACCATCATAGTCTGATTCTATTTGAGTCGGATCAAGGCCGGTATTGCCCTCAAAGGTTTCATCGTCCACCATGCCCAGGAAATAGACATCATCCATGAGCCTAAAGGCGGGATGGTCTTCTTTATAGGTCTTTTCAAGTATTTCAGCAGGTCGTAGCGGTTCTTCAGCGAGATAATTAACCGGGATATTGAGTTCTTCGAAAAAATCCCGCAGGGCTGCGTAAAAATCCTGAGTGTTGAATTGTTGCAATACTGTTTCCATGGGCGTTACCTTATTTTAATTCACCAGAAACCAGGTGATCAGATCAAAATTATCCGTGGTATATTTATCACTGAGTTTGATATTCTGTTTTAATTTTTTAACGGCTGTGCCATCACCTGATTTGAGTTTGGCCAGGAGATCTTTACCTTCCCTGCCCATGCGTTTTTTGCTGGAGCCATCCTGTTGTTTTTCCTCTTCCACCGCCTGACTGTTTAACCATTTTTTAAGGGCAGTCACCAGTTCCTGAATAGATGCTTCTACTCCCTTATCCACATTTTTATCCACGAAACGATTTGCCTCTTTATGAACAACAAGAGCATCCAGGACTTCTTTCTGGTTAAGCAGGACGGGCTTGCCGTCCATATCAATATAGATCAGATCATGGCTCTTGTACTGGTGGTTTTGGCTCTTGGCTGGTCTGGCTGGATAGCCAAGCAGAGCAATAATTCCTTCATCATGGCAAACAGCCTTATCAGCCTTGAATCCGGTGTAAACACCATTGGGCATCTGTTGATATTTTTGGTTATTATCATTGATTTCCGCCAATAAATCCTGCCGATATTTTTCCAAAGAAAGGTCATCAAAACCTAAACCCTGCTCACTGACTTCAATATCATCCCAGGATGTCTGCATCTGCTGCAGCATTCTGTTCTTCATCCTGTTTTCCAGGTTTTCATCGGCAGCCATGCGGGCAAAAGTCTCGGAAAAATCCATATCCACTTCAGAACCTGCCAGTTTCATGGTCGCCATGCGTTGTTCTATTCGACCCTGGAGATTGAGATAGGAGTTGATATTATTCGATGGCCAGAAATTGATGCCGAATATTCTTTTATTGGGCGAACCAAGACGGTCAATACGCCCCATGCGCTGAATGATTCTGACTGGATTCCAATGGATGTCATAGTTGATGACCGTGTCGGCATCCTGGAGGTTTTGCCCTTCACTGAGCGCGTCTGTGGCTATCAGGATATCAATAGGGCTTCGCACCTGTTGATATGTTCTTGGATGATTGTCCTTCAGCCAGCTGATCCAGTCCGTAAAAATTTCTTGCTCTTTTACCTTGCTGCGATCAGGGGTAAATTGCCATTCCTGCTCTTTAAAGAGTTTGGTGTATGGGGCAAAGCGCTGCAGGATGGGTTCAAAATTTCTGGTCTCTCCGGGTGAATCATCGGTTTGGGAACCACTGCCGCTGACCATGGCTATTTTGCTGAAGCCTCTTGACGTAAGCTGATCGAAAAGATATTTGGCTGTATCCTTGTAAACGGTAAAAATTACCAGTTTGGGGTTGCCACCATTACACCCTGAATTCTGCTTTGAACGTATTTTCTCAATAAGTACCTGCAGCTTGTCATCTTTGCTTTTATGGTTACCTGGTTGCTCTGTCTCCTTTGTTATTCTGGATTGGAAACGATCGAGATTGGTAATGAGGTTATCAAGGGCATCAATATCTACCTTAAGATCTTTTTTGTACTGATCCAGCGTGCCTGCCGCATCAATATCAGATAATTTGATCTTTCTTTTCTTTCCTAAGGTAAATTCTGATGCGTCCGCTTCCAGATCATCATCCTCAAACAATCCGCTTCCATTATCGTCATCTATGGCACTGTCGGTTTTTGCGTCCTGATATGCTTTGATTTTGTTCAAGGCATTTTGGTGGTGCGCCCTTATTTTTCCAACAGTTGAATAAAAAGAAAACCAGGATGATTCCAATCGTTTAACCATGAGGATATACATCATCTTGACAAGAAAAAATTCTCTCTGTTTCTCGTCATGTAAAATATCCCTGGCGTCACCCTCTTCGTCAATATAGAACGACGGCTGATAGCCGGACAACATCGGGGGGAAATGATTGAAGAGTTCTTCAAAACTTTCAAAATTACCAATTTGGCTGGGTGTTACAAAAATATTCTCAGGCTTGGCCTTAACCGGGAAATGCAGTTCTGTTTGCTGTCCTTCTATCATTACCCTTGTTCTGGCAACAGTGAGGGCGTCGGTCAGCTTGAAAAAACTGGCCGGCAGTTCTTTTATAAATGTACTGATTTGCGGGTTTTCCTGGGCACGCCAGTCGTTAAAAACCTTTTTGGCAGTGCGGAAGGTATAATCGAGGTTTTTAATGCCCAGAGATTCATCAAAACCGTGGTTATCCCCTTGAACCATTAATTTAAACTGGTTACGAATATCGTTGAGACTGTTATTTATCGGGGTAGCGGAAAGCATGAGGACTTTTATGTCCGCATTGTGTTTAAGGATCTCTTCAATGAGAAATTTATATCTTTTGGATTTGTCATTTCGTAAGTTATGACTTTCATCAATAACGATCAATTTGGGTTTGTCGTTTATAAACAGCTTGTCTGAACGGTCGGTGTATTTCTCCATACGATCCATTTGCAGGTCTGTATGAAACCGCAAAAAAAATTCAAACTGATCTTTTTCAAATTTTGAATTTTGATGTTTAAGATAGCGGTGCCAGTTGTGCTGAAGTTTTTTAGGGCATATCAGGATAATTTCTCTTCCCTGGAGTTGAAAAAATTTCATGACCGCCAGGGCACTCCAGGTTTTACCAAGACCAACGGCATCGGCCAGGATTGCCCCGTTATATCTTTGCAGCATTTTTATAAGACTTAAAACGCCTTTCTGCTGGAAGTGGTACAAAGTCTGATAGACAACGGTATTCTCAAGCCTGCCGACCTGCCTGTTAAATTCAGGGTTATCCTTATCTGCCAGTACCTGACTACCGAATAATTCAAACAGAACTTTGAAATACAGTTCCCTTGGCGTGTATTCTATGAATATTTTTTCAATTTCTTCGATCAGATACTCTTTAAAGGGTTTAGTGTACTTTTTGCCAGCCTGATCAAAGAAGGTCTTTTCTTTATGGGCCTGTTTTTTTCCCCATAGGTTGTTGAACCACTTTTTGAGCTCTTTGTATTGATTGTTTTTTCCAGTCTCAGCGATATTCAGTTCAATATTATTCGTTGCCTTCAGGCCTATTCCAGCTTCTGTCAGATTTGAACTGCCGGTGATAAAATAGTTATCTCTGTCATCTTTATTCTCAGGAGTAAAAAGATAGGCTTTGGCGTGACAAAAATTTGGTTCCAGGGTTTTTGTTGTAACTTTATCCTGTTTGAGAAATCGTACTGCTTCCCGAGCCAGGCTATTTAATTTAAGTGATGCCTCTACTGTTATATTTTCATTTAATAGATCAAGAGTTCTGTCTGTGTTTATGTCCAGATTAACAATGTCACCAAGGATAAACCTGAATTTCGTAATTCTGTCATTTACCTGCTGCGACAGATAGGCAAGAGCACCCACGGTAAAATAGCCGGTGACAATATCAAGTTTGCCTTCATCTGTGTATTTTGCAAGCCACTCATGGACTTTTAGATTTTCGTTTTCATTGTCTAACAGCATATACCTGCCTTTTTCAAAATGTTGGCTGCAAATCAGCTAACTTGAACGTTCGTGGATAAAGCCCTTGTCAAGAAAATCACTCAAAATATTTCTTCATTACATCCTGAACGACCCGGCTATCAAAACCGGAACCTTCCTTTGTGATGATTAATTTTGGTTCAAAGCCATGTTCTTTGTACCAGGCATGTTTTACCGCCTGCCTGTTACGATACTCTTCTTTATGCAGCATTCCTTCATGCTCCCAGTACCAAAACTCACCTTTCCAGTTGATGGTAAAATCAGGAAGCATGGTAGTCCCGTCAGGGGCGCGTAATGGCACTTCGTATTCAAACGGGATATCCCTGTCAAAGAGCATATTGGCGATGATCACTTCTGATTTGGAACGGACCATGTAATCTGCTAATGTCCTGTGAATCTTTCCCTCCTCGTACCACTCAAACATATTTTGAAATTCTTCCGGTACAGGGGTAAAATCAAACAGAGAAGAATTGATTCGAATGAGTTGAGAATTCTCAGGTCGGCGCAGACTATAGATTGGGGACATATCCTCTTCAATCAGAAGGGTGCAATGATCTTGTGCGCGAGTCAGGCCTGTATAAAAAAGTTCCTGGGATAATAGGCCGCGTTTATGTTTTGGCAACACAAAATAGACTCTTTCAAATTCAGAACCCTGGGCTTTATGGACGGAAATGGCATAGGCTAATTCCAGATTTTCCTCAACCTGACTGTCAGATGTAAAATTTGCCCAGTAGTTCTGTTTGCGACTGAATACAACCTGAAATTGCCCCATATGTGTAAACCATTTTTTTGCCCATTTGCCATGATCAAATCCATGTACTTTGGTATAACCTATCTCGCCATTGAACACTTCAAGATCAGTGACTTTTTTTGTCTTGGTATGATAGGCTTTCAACGGTTTGGAACGTGAACGATTACGAGTCTGAATGACTTTATCCCTATAGGTTATTCCTCCCACGGCCCCCTTGTTTCCAAGCATCCATGAATTTTTATGTTTCTGTATTGCTTGATTTAAGTGATCAATGCCAAATAATTCTCCACGATATGGTGAAATTACCTGGCTTCGTTCAGGGGTTCCTGTTTCTTCAAAAAAACGATAATAGGCATCCCAGA
>JAJRXD010000112.1 GCA_024276465.1 Deltaproteobacteria bacterium | reverse complement strand
GGAACAAGATTAACAGTGGAATTAATCGTTGAAAAGATTGCCTATGGCGAAACCATTGACCACATCAAAAAAGATTACCCTTTTATTACTGAATATGATGTCAGTGCAGCACTTTTATATGCAGCCAAGCGATTAGCGAATAGTGAGAATAAGAGCAATTCTTCTATTGGGTAAAACGGGCAATCCCGTACATTTAGAAAGACTTAGAAATCTATATGATAAAGAAAAAGATGAATATATAAAAATATCTATCATAATCAGTTTAAGAAGTTATGAGAAGGGGCCTAGAAATTATTTTTATGGACTATGTAAAGGGCATAAAGGGCAGTCTGAATTTATTGATCAATCTATAGACTATATGAAGGAAATTACAAAACCAAAAATCACCTAATCGGATAAGCGGTTTTTTTCTCCCCCGCTCTCCACACCACCCCGCGTACGGGCCCCTGTCTGCCGACAGGCAGGCGTACGGGACATGTTACACGGGCCTTTCCGGATCATGGCAATCAGAATTGCAGCCCTCTTTGAAGGCCCTCTCCGACCATTATATCCTGGTTCTTTCAAATGTAAAACCCTGTCAGTCATTCAGGCTAGAACCCAATAAAAGAGATTGACTTTAGGTATACATAAGGTATAATAATTATATATCTATGGATTTTGAATTTGACATAAATAAAAGTAAAAGCAATAAGAAAAAACACAAGATTGATTTCAATAAAGCCCAGGAATTATGGGATGATCTCGACTTAATCGAAGTTCCCATTATAACCAGTGATGAGCCACGATATTTAGTTGTTGGGAAAATATCAGGAAAATATTGGTCAGGCATCATTACTTATCGAGCAGAAAAAATAAGGATTATTTCCGTTAGACGTTCCAGGAAAGAGGAGGTTGATATATATGAAAGCTAAAGACATCGATAAAAAATTTGATGAAGGCAAGGATATTTCAAAATACCTTGAGCTTTCAAAAGCCAAAAGACCTGAACAAGAACAGAAAAGGGTTAATGTGGACTTCCCCTTATGGATGATCCAGCAACTGGATAAAGAGGCAAAACGCTTGGGTGTCCCTCGTCAATCTATCATAAAAGTGTGGGTAGCGGAGCGTCTTGAAAGAGCATCTTAAAAAAATGCATTTGACCGCACCCCTTGTCTTTTGACTTTAACCCGCTGTAATGTGTATATTAAGGTGTATAAGGAGGTGTATTCATGAGGACAAACATATTCATAGACGACGAACTCCTCAAAAAGGCATTCAGGTATTCCAGGGCAAAGACAAAAAAGGAATTGATTCATGAGGCACTTAAGAAATTTATAGAAGATAAAGGCAGGATGGATTTAAGACAGATCAGGGGGAAGATCAAATTCAGGGAAAATTATGATTACAAGTCATTACGAAAAGGGGATTGAGAGGTGCTTCTCGTTGATACCTCTGTGCTTATAGATTATTTGAGAGGCGCAAAGAACAGCGCCTCTGATAAATTTCACTTCATACTTGACTCTGATATCCCTTTTGGAATTACATCATTAATTTATCAGGAGCTGCTTCAGGGCGCCAACACAGAGAAGGAATTCAGTGAATTAAGGCGCTATCTGAAAACCCAGGTCTTCTATGACGTAAAAGACCGGAAAACTTCTTTCGAAAACGCAGCGCGAATATATTTTATGTGCAGAAAAAAAGGCCGGCAGATAGGCAGTACAATAGATTGTCTGATTGCGCAGATCGCTATTGAAAACGGGCTTTTCCTGTTGCATAATGATAAAGATTTTGAGAAAATTGCAACAGTTGTGAAATTGAAACTTTACTGAAAAAAACAAATAGAGACGAGCCGGTCCGAGCCGATTAAAAGACCTGCCTGTCCGCCCTGACCCCAGAGAATATTATCTGAAAAAACCAAGAAAATAATTATGTTGCAATCTTACGTAATTCAGTTTAAGATAGAGGTACAATTGTACAATAGGGTAACGACATGAATTTAGTAGTAGATACATCGATCATTGTAGCGGTAATAACAAACGAAAAACATAAAAAACAACTTATCAAAGCAACTAAAGGAGCGGACTTAATTGCTCCTTCCTCACTCCACTGGGAAATTGGAAATGCTTTCTCTGCAATGTTTAAGCGAGAAAGAATTATGATAAAACAGTCCATTGCGGCTCTTGAAGCATATCATCAGATTCCGATACGTTTCAGTGATATTGAGTTAGGTATCGCACTTGAGCTTGCTCATAATTTAGGTATTTATGCATATGATGCATATGTTATTGGATGTGCACTGAAACATAATACGGCTTTGCTATCACTTGATAAGGGGTTGCTAAAGCCTGCAATGAAAGCAGGGGTAAAAATAAAAGAGGTGTAGACATGACAACATATACTTTTTCAGAAGCTCGTCAAAAATTATCATCGGTTCTCGAAAAGGCACGCACTCAAGGGGAAGTATTGATTAAAAGAAAAGACGGCTCTTTGTTCATAGTAAAACCCATGACTTCAAAACGATCTCCACTTGATGTCTCGGGCGTTAGCGTTAATCTTTCTGCAAACGAAATAGTTGATATAGTTCGGGAAATTCGAGAAAGATAAAAGCAGATAACAAAGTATTGCTCAGCATTTGTCCGTGGGGCTCCGTGGGGTCAGGTCTACACCTTAAACGGGCAACTCATGCAAACTAGTTTAAGGTGTAGACCTGACCCCAGAGACCCACACTTCATACTTGACTCTGACATCCCTTTTGGAATTACATCATTAATTTACCAGGAACTGCTTCAACACGCCAAAACAGAGGCTATTACTTCCCGTATGTTTCAGCGAGATATTCGCTTATTATCGAAGCCTCTTTGTCCGAGATGAGACCGCTGCTCTTGTTCTGCATCCTCACTACTGTAGCTTCCCATCCTTCCTTTGTTTTTGTCTTTGATTTGGGCCTGTCAATGGAATGGCAAACACTGCATCTGCTTTCAAACAGCTTTTCTGCATTTATCTCTTTCCCGTGACCTGATGCGAGCGCCTGATTCCAGAAACCTGGAATAAACATTGCGCAGATTATTACAATGGCCATAAATATTTTCTTCATTTGTATTTTCTCCTTTGAAATAAAGTTTTAAATGTGAATCCCGCATTACACGGGATTCACATTTTCAGATTTAATTATATCAGCCTGATTTATCCGGCGGTGGCTTCCGCCCTTTCCTCCGGTGACATGGCGGCAAGCCTTTCAACTTCTTTCAGGTCAAGACCGAGACCTTCGGCAATGCGCGCTCCGTATTCCTTATCAGCTTTGTAGAATATCGCGCTCTGCCGGAGCTGAATGCGCTTCTGCGCTCCTCCGAGATTACCTGTAATATTGGAGATCAGGTTTCCGCGGTCAGTATCCGACATGACCTTACGGTAAAGGTCCCCAGCCTGCACAAAGTCATCATTGGGATGTGTGTATTTCTGACGCACGCCCTGTCCTGAGACTTCAAACGCCGGATCAGAAGCAGACTCGTCAGGCGCGGGCCCGTTGAAGCTGTTCGGATAGTAGTTGGGCTGTCCCCCTCCGTTACTATCAAACCGCATTAATCCATCCCTCTGGTAATTGTGCATAGGACAGTTTTTGGCCGAGTTCACAGGCAGCATGTGATAGTTCGGCCCCAGGCGGTGACGGTGGGTGTCGGGATAACTGAAGAGCCGCCCCTGGAGCATCTTGTCGGGTGAGGCAGCTATGCCCGGCACAAAATTCCCCGGGGAAAAAGCGGACTGCTCGACCTCAGCAAAATAATTTTCCGGATTGCGGTCCAGGACCATTCGTCCCACAGTAACCGGAGGGAAATCCGCATGAGGCCAGACCTTTGTAATGTCAAATGGATCAAACCTGTAATCCGCGGCCTGCTCAGGGGTCATAATCTGCACTTCCAGTCTCCACGCAGGGTATTCTCCTTTTTCAATCGAATCGTACAGGTCGCGGGTGGCATGGTCCGGGTCTTTCACCTTCATTGAGTCAGCCTCCTCTGCTGTAAAGTTCTGAATGCCCGCTTCTGTTTTTAAGTGATACTGCACCCAGAAGTATTCCCCTTTGTCGTTATACCACTTGAATGTATGACTGCCGTAGCCGTTCATGTGACGGTATGTCTTTGGTGTCCCTCGGTCCGAAAACAGGATAGTAACCTGGTGGACGGACTCGGGAGTAAGTGAAAGGAAATCCCAGAACATGTCAGGGTCCTTGCAGTTTGTGGCCGGGTTTCTCTTCTGCGTATGAATAAAGTCCGGAAACTTTAATGGATCACGGATGAAAAAGATCGGGGTATTGTTCCCGACCAGGTCGTAATTACCTTCCTCCGTATAAAACTTCACTGCGAATCCCCGCGGATCGCGCTCCGCGTCGGCAGACCCCTTTTCACCGCCCACAGTTGAAAAACGGACAAAGAGATCGGTCTTCTTTCCAACTTCAGACAGAAACTTTGCCTTTGTGTATCTGGTCACATCTCCGGTAACCTCAAAATAGCCGTATGCTCCGGCTCCCTTGGCATGGACCACCCTCTCCGGGATGCGTTCCCTGTCAAAGTGGGCCAGCTTTTCGAGCAGGTGAACGTCCTGCATCAATACCGGCCCGGGTATGCCGGCGGTCAGTGAGTTCTGGTCATCACCCACCGGCGCGCCGAAATTACTGGTCAGTTTCTTCTTCTTTTCTGCCATGCGTCCCTCCTTGTTTAATTGGTTAATAATATGATTATATCACCTGATAAAGTGATTGCCACTTATTTCGAGTTAATAGTATAGTATCCTATATCGTAATTATTACTATATGAATGCAAAAAAATATTCATCACCCTCCCTTACTTTAGTTTGCACTTGCCGCATACTCCCTCTATGCATACCCTTTTTCTTATGACTGTGAATTTATTTTTAATTTGTTCCGGGACTTTCAGTCTGTCATAAGATTTATCATGAAAG
>JAJRXD010000111.1 GCA_024276465.1 Deltaproteobacteria bacterium | reverse complement strand
TGTCGTGTCAACAATATAAAGTCGCATGTCATTGCGAGCTTAGCGAAGCAATCTTGTGCTTTTTGCCAAAAAGATTGCCGCGGCCTTCGGCCTCGCAATGACTATCTTTGTTGCGCCGTTACAGGTTTGACACAACAGTAGAGCGTTTCATAAATAAAGTGGTATATCCTGCTGTTATCCCTGCCACACCTGTGAGTATAACTAACGACAATGGTCAATGGCAGACTTGATTCTATTCCCCTAACACATAGTATGATACTGGCAAAAAAACAGAGCAATTTCCAACGAGACAGATAAAAATACTTGGAAATAAAATAATGATGACATAAAATCATCATGATCTCTACAATTAAAAAAACCGATCAGTTTAGCCTTGATGTTAAGGTGACTCATAATGACTGCATACAGGCACGGAAAATTCCCTGACAGGCGAAAGGGGACAGATATATGGCTTAAGGTGCTCAGCAGCCTGGGGGCTGTCGGGTGGCTTGTTATGCTGATTGCCATGATAATCCTTGAGAAGGCAAAGCCACCGTTTGAAACCATAGCCACGAGATTTGCAAATGTCCGCCTGCGCACCACATGGGACGAAGAGCTGACCAGGCATCTTTTCTATCTGATGTGTCTTGGACTTGTTATAAGCATTGCAGGGATTGTCATAAATGCCAGAAGGCTCAGCCGTAAAAATGATCATTTGCGGATAAATCTGATAATAGTGTACCTGATATCCCTGTTTGGTATAATAATGTATCTTTTCTTTCTGCAGTAAAACATGGTAAATTAATATATGAGGTGACATATGAAAAAAACAGTTTATTCTCTCCTTTTTTCAATTCTATGCGTGGTTTTTTTAATTAGTGCCGGGTATGCTGCTGAGAAAAAATTTGAGAAAGTTACATTCAAAAACAGAGAAGGTCTGGTAATTACAGCAGATCTGTACAGTTCCAATGACAGAACCAGGCCTGTGATTATATTGTTTCATCAATACGGATCAAGCAGGGGCGAATATAGAAAAATTGCACCTGTTCTTGTTGCAGACGGATTTAACTGTCTTGCAGTTGATACCAGGGCAGGGGGCAGGGACAGGTGGTATGGCATTGAAAATGAAACAACAGATCGTGCTGCGAAAGTTGAACTTGGGTCATACCTGAAGGTTTTTCCTGATCTGGTTGCCTCATTGAACTATGTAAAAAAGCAAAAAACAGGTACAGGGATAATTCTCTGGGGGTCATCTTTTTCAGCAACGCTGGTGTTTAAACTGGCCAATGAATATAAAGATGATATTATTGCTGTGCTGTCATTTTCTCCGGGTGAATACTTAAGGCACAGCCCTGGTATTGTTTCAAAATGGGCTTCCAGGCTCAACAAAATACCCTGTTTTGTTACATGCGGTGCTGGAGAGGAAAAGCTTTCAAAGCCGCTCTTTGATTCTGTCTCATCTGCAAATAAAACATTCTATCTGCCAAAGCTTGGCCGTCATGGTTCTTCAATTTTAATGGCTGATGAAAAGAACTGGGAACCGGTAATGAAATTTCTGAATAAAGTTAAATAGATTATTAATCCGGATTTTGCAGCAGTAATCCGGGTGAAAGGAGTGGGAATGTGGCTAAAAACAGGCTGACACGACGCCGGTTCATAAAAACTTTAACTGCTGCCTGTGCCTGCAGCGGCCTGAGCCCTGGTGCTTTTACAGCCCATGCCGGCCCGGGGAAAACCATGCGGGGGCAGAGTTCAAAAAAGTCGATACCGGACATGCCCTGCCGGATTTTAGGCAAAACAGGGTTAAAGGTATCTGTAGTCAGCTTTGGTGTGATGCGGCTTACTGAGCCTGCTGTTCTGTTTGAGGCCCTGGAACGGGGTGTTAACTATTTTGACACAGCACATGTGTACCAGCTTGGAAAAAACGAAAAGATGTTAGGCAATGCACTCAAACAGTTCGGGAGAAAAAAGGTGTTTATTGCCACAAAAATACCCCCGTTCTCTAACATTAAAGGGAAAAAGCAGATTCAGGATATGGCATCCATGGAAAAAAAGATGGAGAAAAGCCTGAAGAGACTTCAGACTGATTATGTTGATGTGCTCTTGCTTCATGCTGTTTCTGACCCGGTATGGCTGAAAAACCAGAACATGCTGAGCTTTCTTGACAGGATGAAAAAATCCGGCAGGGCGCGCTATGTGGGTATCTCATTTCATGAGAAGGGCAAGTCCTATGTGGAGATAGTTGATCAGGCTCTGAAAACGGATTTTTTCGATGTATTCCTGGCCGCATTAAATTTTAAAAGCCCTCCTGATCACATTGATGCTTTAAAGCGTGCACATGACAAAAACATTGGTATTGTTGCCATGAAAACACAGGCAGGGGGGTATAAAGAAAAATTGCTCAGCCTGTTCCGTACCAATCACGCAGCACTTAAATGGGTGCTTGATTCCAGGTTTGTAGATTGCGCAATACCTGGAATGGTTAACAGGGAGCAGCTCATTGAAAACATTGCTGCAGCAGGCAGGAAGGTGGGGTGGAGCGACAGAAAGATTCTTGATTCCTATTATTCTTCTATTCAGGACCGTTATTGCCTCAGGTGCGGCTCCTGTGATTTTTCGTGTGAAAGAGCTGTTGATATTCCGGCTGTTAACCGTTCCCTCATGTATAAAGAGGGATATGGGGACTTTGATCTGGGACAGACTGCCTACTTAGAGCTGACATCAGCAGAGAATGCCCGGTCCTGCATGAGCTGCTCTGCACCAACGTGCAGATGTGCTAATGGAATAAAAATTGCGGAGCGAATGCGTTATGCACACACTCTTTTTGCTTAAAATTATGGCAAAGCATAACAGGTCACGCTGTATTGCCATGCCTTTAATCGGCATGCTTCTGGCTTTATGCATAAATTCCGGAATTGTGGCTGCATCAACATCAGCGTCAGGTTTTATCAGGGCTGTTTCAATGCCGGGCTGGAAGCCTGAACAGCAGCCGTATACTTATTCCCCGTCAAACCTCTACAATTATATAAATGGTGCTGCGGATTTTTTTATTGTCTACGGTTTTGTAGAACTGGCTGGTGCTACCTATCTGCCTGTGGCAGAACATGACTCCTCATCGATTACCATTGATATTTATGACATGGACAAAAAACTTAATGCCTTTGCTGTTTTTCAGGCAAGAAGAGACCTCCAGCTTCCCTCTTTTAATATCGGCGCAGCATCATTTGCTGCTGACGGTCTTGCGGCATTTCACAAGGGCAGATATTATGTTGAAATACAGGCTTTCCTGACAGACAAAAAGCATAAGGATGTGCTTAAAAAAGCAGCGGAGAAAGTAGTCAGCCAGATTCCAGGGGATAACTCTCTGCCAAAAGAGCTTTCTTTTTTTCCTGCAGAGTCCAGAATCACGGGATCAGAACAGTATATAAAGGGAGGCATTTTAGGTCATGGATTTCTGAACAGGGGATTGCTCTGCAGCTACCAGCTTCCCGGAGGAAAAGCCACAGCCTTTATTGCCTCCCTGCCCTCAAAGGAGCAGGCCCTGAAAGCATTTCAGCAGCACAGGTCTTTTTTGAAAAAGGCAGGCAAACAGTGCAGGGACCTTGCAGGAACCCGTAATCACGGATTTATATCTGAAGAACCTTATCACAAAAAAATCATAGTATGGCAGGAGGGCTGTTTTGTTGCAGGTGTTTATGATCTGGTATCTTCCGACACAGGCAAAGGAGAAAAACTGCTGGAAGAGATAGTTAAAAAACTTAAGCGGGCCTTGCCCTTTTAACCCAAATTCTGGGTTTAACGGTTTTCAATATTTACATTCAGATCCACCATGCACTGCATGAAAAATTCAGATGAAAGCAGTGTCTGCGGAAATACCGGGTCAACCCGGCTTATACTGTCCAGGCGCCCAGTCTGTTCAGGAGTTAACAGGAATTCAAGACACCCTAAATTGTCCTTGAGCTGTTCTGTTTTACGGACTCCCAGAATCGGAACTATTCCTTCCGGTCGCTGAAGCAGCCAGTTCAGGGCAATCTGGCTGGGGGTGCGGCCGATCTCGTTGGCCATTGTTTTCACCTCTTCTGCAATGGCAAGACTCCGCTCATTTATCAGTTTTCTTATCTGGTTCATGGCTCTTCTGGAGCCCTCCTCCTGAGGTGCGTTTTCTCCCATATCCTCCCGGCTGTATTTGCCGGACAGCAGACCGGATGCAAGAGGAGACCATGCCAGGACGCTGATTCCCATCTCTGCAGCCATTGGTATCAGTTCCTGTTCAGCAGTGCGTTCAATCAGATTATATTCAGCCTGCAGGGCAATGCATGGGGTCCATCCCCTCAATCGTGCAATTGTGTTGGCCTGGGCAATCTTCCATGCCGGGGTATCGGAAATACCGATATACAGTATTTTTCCCTGTCTAACCAGGTCGTCAAAAGCCCTCATTACTTCATCAATCGGGGTACGGTTTTCCCAGACATGAAGCCAGTAAATGTCAATATAGTCTGTCTGCAGCCGTTTCAGGCTGGCTTCCACGGACTGAAACATGTTCTTGCGGTGATTGCCGCTTGCATTAGGATCTTTTTCCTCCATGCCCATGGAATATTTAGTTGAAACAACAAACTGCTGACGGCGGCCCTTCAGCAGTTTGCCCACGACCTCCTCACTTGTACCATACCCGTATGAGTTGGCAGTATCGACAAAATTTCCACCCTGCTCAGCATAAGCATCCAGAATGTTGCGGCACTCTTTTTCATCAGCGCCCCAGCCACTGTCAGTAAAAAAAGTCATGGTTCCGAGACAAAGTGGGGAGATCCTTAACCCGCTGCTGCCAAGCAGTTTGTATCTGTCTAAAGCAAACATCTTAGTTCCTTTCTTGTTGCTACCCCCATGGCAGAGGAAGCATGATTTTAAAATTTTTTTGGAATCCCGGCTTCACAGGGAACCCCTGTCAGGCAGAGTCCGCAGCCAGGCATAACCGCGTCATATTCATCGCTTTTTTCCATAACTTCTGAACAGTGAACCATACATTGGTCCTTGTTTTGGCCCTTTTCAGATATTGCTTTGCCAGGACACCTTTTAATACACCTGCCGCATTTACCAGAGCTGTAAAAAAGACAGTATTCCTGAAAATTGCTGTAAGGCCTTTCAGTCGGGGTTAATTTCAGGCTGGTAACCACACTTCCGCAGCGCATGGCAATGCCCCTGGCTGTAATCAACCCCCTGCTCAGGCCAAAGGTGCCTAATCCCGAAACATAAGCAACATGCCTTTCTGACCAGTTGGAGGTAAATCCCGCTTTTTCAGACTGCAGGACTTCAAACACAGGAGACTGCATTGGAGCAATTGCAAAAAACCCCTCCTTCCTGAGAAAAGAAGCGAGATGTTCCCGGAGCTTATTGTTAAACTCCTCTCCGTATGTTCTTGTATGTGCCCAGGCTTTTGATGGATATCTGGTCTGCTGGCGATTGCTTTTTCTTGTTGCCTCGGGAATCGGAAGAATCCAGGAAATCACGCTTGCTTTGTTCCAGGAACCAACATGTTCATCAGGGAAAGACCCCTGCAGCACTTCAAGGGGAGTAAGATGAAAATCACCTATTATATTTTTAAAGTCCTGAAAAAGCCTGTCCTGGGCATCTGCAAAGCCGATTAGAGGAGTTTCAAAATGGGCAGACCCGTCAATCCTTGATTGCCGATTGTCAGGGCTTTCCGACACAAATTTTTGAATTTCCTGAACCAGGGTTTCTTCCGGCTTTTCTGACAGTGAATACATGGGCTGATAAAATTCTAAGATTTTTCCTGTTCAAGTTTGTTGTCTGCTATGCGGTCAAGTATTTCAACCTGCGCCTTTTTTTTTAGCTCATCTGAAAATCTGCTAATTATTAAAACCGATCTCATTTCATAAAGTTTGTTTTTGATCTCTTCTTTTATCAAGTCAAAAGGTATTACATCCCCTTCTTTAACAACTGAAGTCACCATCAACAGGTGAAGACCCTCTTGGGTCCTGATTACCCTTGAAATCTGACCCTCTTCAAGCCTGAAAGCAATGGGTTCAAGAAGCGGGTGAAACCGGCCTTTCGTGACAAATCCAAGGTCCTCTGATTTAAAACCAGTCGCTTTTTCAGAGCCTTTACTGACAACTTTTTCAAACTTGTCCCTGGAATTGATTTTCCCTAACAGTTTTCTTTTCTTCTGTTCTTCTTCAGAGGAAGCATAGCGGTCAAGCTGGGCCATAATGTGAAGGATTTTTCTTGCCTCAGGCCCTTTCATTTCCTCAAGATGCTCCTCATAATATTTTTTGGCATCTTTTGAAGACACCTGTCTTTTTTTACCTTTCACAAGGGATACTGCCATTTTATTAATTATTAGATCCTTCTGCAGCTGCTCGCCAAACTCATCAGGGCTTGAGCCTGTCATCAAAAGCATGGCCCTGAACTGGTCTTCTGTCCCGTATTCTCTTGCGGAAAGCTCTGTTGCATGCTGAAGCTCTTCCCGGGTAGCTTTGATGCCCCTTTTGCACCCTTCCTGGTATAAAAGTTCGCGCATTATCAGATTTTCAATAACCTGCTTTCTTGCTGCATACCTCTCCGGCTGTGAGAGGCGCACCTTGCCTTTTGCATCTTTATAAGGCTCTAAAACTGCCTGAAGGCCTGCCTCAACCTTATCTGTACTAATCACAACCCCGTTTACCCTTGCAGCTGGAAGATCTTTCTTTGCTGAAATTAAAGGATGTTTTGCCATTTTCAACCTATATGTCTGTCTGGTTTACCACTGGAAGAATTTGTGCCTGGGGTCTCCTGATGAATTCATCCCAGGGTGTCTTCCCGACAATAGCGCCCCTGATCATGCCTGCACCATCCACATTTCCTGTTGCCATAAAAGAAACAGGTATCCCGTCCCGGAGTTTTACCTTCTGGTAGATCCCCGAACTTTTAAATGTTATCTCCTTAATATCTTGTGCTTCAACCTGAACATCTCCTATTGCAGTGACCCAAAGCTCATAAAAGTCAACGCTGTTCATGGGGATGTTTCCCTCATATCTCCTGTTCTGTCCGGACATGTTGCAGGCTGCTACCCTTCCCTGTGCTGCAGCAACAGGCCATATTGCATTGTATATCCACTGCCTGGTAACAGCATGCCTTGACCGGCACACATCACCCGCTGCATATACATCTTCAGCTGTTGTTTTCTGGCAGTCATCAACACTGATTATCCGGTCGATCTCAATATCAGTGCCTTCAAGAAAGTCTGTGTTGGCTTTTACCCCCACAGATGCCACAATGAAATCAGCCTCTTCTTCCCCGCCATCCTGATAGGTGACCATGTATTTATCCCCATGTCTTCTTGTACTGATAACAGAGTTGTTAAGTTCAATGTCAAGAAGCTCATGTTTTGTAAGCCTGTCCCTTACCCTTATGCTTGCCTCCGTGTCAGTCATTCGCCCGAGGACTGTGGGCAGCAGTTCTACCACTTTAACCCTCACACCGTGTTTTACAAGACCGTAAGCGCTTTTCAGCCCTACAAAGCCGGCCCCGATGATGACAGCCTTTTTACCCTTTTTTGCCCAGCTTTTCAGCCTTTGTGCATCATCATAATTCCTCATGCCTATTATACCATCAGGGTCATAGGGAAAGCTTTTCAGAAAAACAGGGGTGGACCCGGTGGCAACAAGCAGGGTATCATAGGATATTTTTTTCTTTTTCCCTTTTGCGCTGACAAAGACAAAGCGGTTTTTTGTGTCAACTTTAAGTGCCCTGGTTGACAGCATCAGCTTAATGTCTCTTTCTTCATACCATTTTTCAGAATGTGAAAAAAGGTGCTTTTTATCAACCATATCCCCCAGGTAATATGTAATCAGACACCTGGAATAGGACGCAACAGCCTCATCACCAAGAATAACTATACTGTCACCAGGATTTAACCTGCGAAGGGTCTCAGCAGCTGAAACAGCTGCTATGCAGTTGCCTATAATCACATGCTGTCTGGAACTTCTTTTAAGCTTTGTTTGTTTCATCTCTTTGGTAGCTCCTTAATTTTCTCTCTGCGGATTCTGTTATTATGCGCTCGCAGGTCTTCAAAAAAGAGGGCACCCCTGTCACAGGCATAAACACAGGTAGGGGTTTCTGTTTTTCCGCACATGAGGGTGCATTTAAATGCTTTTTCCTTGCTCATTATTGTTTTCATTGCACCATGGGGGCAGACCATATTACACATAAAACAGCCAATGCATCTGCTTTCATCCTGAATCACAAGACCGTCAGGACCGCGTTGCAGGGATTCTACTATACAGGCATCCACACAGGGCGAGTCCTCACAATGCTTACAGAGGCGTAAAAAGGGGCCCTGTGGTCCCTGACAGATACGGATATGGGGGACATGTTTGCCTGATTGTTTTTCTGAAGTACCACAGACCATTGCGCAGGCCTCCTCGCACTTTCTGCAAATATCGCATTTGTCGGGAATAAAGCGAAATGCTTTCATGAGTTTCTTCCTCAATAAAAATTGCTTTTGCGGTTGTTAATAAATATAATTAAGTGTATTAATAAACGGATTTTTGTTTAGGCAACAATCCGTAAACAGGTGTTAAACCCGGATTTTGCTGCAGGCTTTGTAGCGAAGCGCCGAAAATCGCAGCGAAACGCGTAGTTGGAGCGATTTTGAGACGCAGGCATATCAATTAGAGATATGTTGAGGAGCAAAATCGTGAAATTCCAACGTGCCGGAATACAGCAAGAGTTTTCAAGCTGCAGCAGACGGCTATTGCAAATTCCGGGTTAAAGTTAACATTCTGAAAAAAATATGTCAATTTTTTTGCCTTTTCCCGGAAAATTCAAAAGCAACATAACAGTCATGTTACCTGAATTTAAAAGGGCCATGATAGAACATGCCCTGAAAGAGCTTCCCAATGAATGCTGCGGCATTCTGCCTGGCAGAAACAATAAAGTCAGCCGCGTTATTGCCTTAAAAAGCCTGAACCCCAGCCCTGATTCCTATTTTATGGACCCGGAACAACAGATAGAGGTGTTCTCTGAAATGGAAAAACAGGGTGAATCCCTGATTGGCATCTACCATTCACATCCCATTGGCCCATCACATCCATCAGATACAGACCTGCAGCTTGCTTTTCATCATGGCGTAATTTATTTTATTGTGTCACTTGAGGACAGGGGAAACCCTGAAGTAAATGCTTTTAAGCTTGAGAAAGGAAAGTTTAAAGAAGTGATTGTTGATTTTATCTGTTTGCAATAAAATCATTTCTGGTAGCATTAAATTTTTCTGTTATAATTATAGAGGTATATTACAAAATATTATAATGGAGGTTAATGCCATGACCAGAGGAAACATGTTCGAAAACACAAAAAGAGAAGACTGGATGACGCCTGAACTTGAGGCAAAGTTAAAAGAAATCGCAAAAGAGGGAAAAATAAGCTGTGCACAGGCCCAGCAGTTTGCAGGTGACAACAGCATTCCCATAAATAAAATGAGATCCTTTATGGATGTATTGGGATTTAAAGTGAAAAACTGTCAGCTTGGCTGTTTTTAGCAGGCTCTTGAGAAATTTTAATCCATCTGGAGAAAACAATATGGCCAAAACACTCAGAGAGGAACTGCGGGCAGCAATACTTTTAAAGATAAAAAAAAAGAGGACCCGCTTGAGGGCTTTTACTGTGATGACTTAACCCGTGAAGCAATACTTGCTGTTTTAGTAGCAGGACGTCATCTTCTTCTGGAAGGTCCTCCTGGAACAGGAAAAACCACTGTTGCAAGAATAATAGCTGCTCTGCTTCCATCAATGGAGACCATAGCTGACTGCAGATATAACTGCTATCCAAAAAAACCGGCATGTCCTGACTGCAGGGGCAGAAAAAAACTGAAAAAAATAAAGGTGACAGGGGATAACCGGTTTATCCGCATCCAGGGCTCTCCTGAAATGATGCCTGAGGACCTGATGGGGGATCTTGATCCTGTTCTTGCCATGCGTATGGGAATACAGGACCCGCGAGCTTTTACCCCCGGCAAAATCCAGAAAGCACACCGGAAAATCCTGTTTGTTGATGAACTTAACCGTGTCCCGCAGCGCACCCAGAATACCCTTGTTCAGGTGTTAGAGGAGGGAATTACAACAATAGCCGGTTTTGACTTCTCCTCTGAGGTTGATACACTGGTGGTGGCAACGGAAAATCCTGAGGAGTATGCAGGGGCTGAAAGGGTCAGTGAGACCCTGTCTGACAGGTTTGAGCAGGTAAGAATAGGCTATCCAGGCTTTGAGGATGAAGTCAGGATTTTACAACAGTATGGTAAGAAAATAGAGGGGGTAAGGGAATCAGATAATTTGGTCAGGCAGTCTGTGGCTATCTCCAATTCAGCCCGCAGCATGCCCGATGAACTTGAACGCCTTCCAAGCGTTCGTGCAAGCCTTTCCATCTATGAGCAGGCCCAGTCACTTGCCCGGTTAAGAGATGCAAACCAGGTGAAAAAATCTGATGTTGAAAATGCCGCCAGGCGGGTTCTTGAGGGACGGCTTGCTGTAAGCACTGAAAGCCGTTACTATGAAAAGCAGGGCATTCTCATTGAGAAAATAATTGACCAGGCAAAAAAATAAACAATGGAATCACTGGTTTCTTTAACGACAGATGACCTGAGAGGAGCTTTACAGAGAAACATGAAGCTGCCTGGTATAGAAGCCGGTGTTTTGCGCCGGATGAAACTGCCTTCTTCAAAGCGCACATCATCCTCTGCCCTGTTTCTTCTGCGTCAGCTCAGCCCGGATCTTGCTGAAATGGCTGCCTGCTGGATGAGGGGAGGCTACCCGGATAATATTACGTCAGGCAAAGTCAGAGAAGTTTTTTACGCTCCCTTTTGCCCGGAAGGAATTAATGTTGTAAAATTCCTTAACCCCATAATAAAAAGGCTCAGCCCGGCTGTCATTGCTGTTGATGCTTCTCCTGCAGAAACAGGCGCTGCGCTGCATTATGCCTGTTCCCTTTATTATGGACTGGAGCTTCCCGTAAAAATAGCTTTGATTAAAGATTCATCTGTTGTGGAACAATTTATATTTCAGCCCGGGGCTTTCCTGCCGGAGCTTACCGCGTTTTGCTTCCAGAATAAAATTCCTCTGGTTTCTTTGGATACCCCCCCACGCCCGGTCCCCTCAGAATATCAGTTTGCCTTTAACCAGCTCCTTCAGAAAGCACACAGCCGGTTCCTGTCTGAAAACATTAACGGGGTTTCCTTAACAGCTCTTGAAAATCTGGCAATTAGCCTTATGGATCAGGTTTTTAACACAGGTATCAATCTTGTTATGGAACGTGAGGACGTAATTACAAGGTCATGTTATCTTGCCAGCAGGATGTTTGATCTTGTCAGGTTTCTTTCTGCAATAAAACAGAGAAAAGGTCCTGTGCTTAGCCTTTACAAAATGAAACATTCACTTGATTTTCCATCCATAGTTAAAACATTCCGGAAAAACCCTGCTGCAATTGCAGAGCTTTACAGTCCTCTGGAACCTCAGACAGACGGCTGCTATGAAATGCAGGCGGTTAATTCCGGGGAAGAAACAAAGCCTGAGCAAACATCAAACAAACTTTCTGAAAAAATAAAAAAGACAACAGAAAAATTTCTTGAGATGCAAAGGAATGAAAAACTGGGCCTTGATGAAGTTGATGAGATTTCATCTGCAATTGCAGCAGCTCTGCGAAAACATCCGCTTGTTGAGCGTCCTCCTGGTGTCAGGGGAACACTTGCCACAAGGGAAATTGCTCAGGGCTATGGCCTGTTACGGGGAGAACTTACCAGGCAAAGGCTTGCACAGTCTGCCTGCATTGCTTTTCGCCACCGGACAGGGCTAAGGCAGGGTCAGGACAAGACCATAGAAGAGATCTTCAAAAGCTTATTCAGCAGGCTGATTTATGGGATTGCGCTGTATCCTGCTGCTGAGGAGAAATCTGTGGAGCAGCGCAGGCCATTAACCCCCGATGAGGTCTCAAAGGCTCTAATGGGGCTTTCCGAAGCATCTTGCCGCAGCCTCTCTCCGGAGGAGGGTATGCCTGTTGACGACCCGGCCTTTGCAGAACAGGCCATGCAGCATCCCCTTGTGCAGCAGGCTCTCAAGGATGCTATGGACAAAGGCCTCTTAAATAATATGCTTCAGGACTACCAGGATCTTATAAATGAACTGGAGGAGAGAAATTTCCTTGAAATGATTGATTCCTCGCAAGCAACACTTAGCCATGATGGGCGGGACAGGATTGAAAGAGGTCTTGAGGAGTCTCTTTCCCGCAGGGAGATTTCACCTGAGAAGATGGCCGGGGCACTGAAAAATGCCAGGGCTTTTCCTGCTCCACCGGGTCTTGACAAAGACAAGATGTTTCTGCCTCCCCAGGCAGAAACAGAACTGCTGGCAGAGATGATGGACTTTCAGCACGAGGGCAGATCTCCAAGCACCTCACTTGAAGATCTTTATGTTCATTATACAATAAATGAAAACAGGGGAATTAAAGTATCTCCGGAAAAAGTGGATTACGAAAAGCTCAAGATTGTGCTTCACAAGCTGGAAAAAAAAGGACTGGTCGATATTTCAGGTGAAAAAAAACGTTTTACCCTTTCCCATCTCTCGCTGGAAAGACTTCTTGAAGGGCTTATAAGACGACAGGAGAGTCATGTTCTTGAAAAAAGGGCGTTTCAGCGTGAGCACGAGGCAGACAAAACCGAAGTGCGCAGATATAAAAGAGGTGATGTGTTCAGAGATCTGTCCATAAGACACACACTTCGCCGTGTTATCCGGAAAGGGAAGAAATTTGAAGATATTAATTATACGGATCTTCGCTCTTTTGAAAAAAAACCTTCAAACCAGCTTGATATAGCCGTGTGTGTTGATATTTCCGCGTCCATGAAAGAAAACGGAAAACTGCGATATGCAAAGATGGCTGTTGCAGAACTGTCCAAAGCAGCAATAGAAAAACAGGACCGTGTTGGAATTGTTGCTTTTTCAAACCTTGGTGAAGTGGTGGTTCCCCTTAGCGATAGGATAACTCCTCTTTTTGAGGCCACCATGACTTTAAGGGCTGAACAGTACACAAATATTGGAAACGGCCTGGCATGTGCCCGCCAAATGCTTTTAAAAGATAAACAAAGCAACCTTAAATATATAATACTCATCACAGATGGTCAGCCTAATGCTGCATTATCTGATGATTGCAACAGCAGATCATACCACAAACATGTGGCAGAATTTTCAAGACAGACAACCATGGAAGCAAAGCAGGAGATGGGGACCCGGCATGCTTTAACAGAAGCATTGAAAACCAGCCGTAAACATATTAAAATCTCCGTTGTTTTTATCTGTCCCGAAGAAAAACCAGATCAGGGAAGTGAAAAAACAGCACGGGAAATAGCGCGGATTGGCGCAGGCAGGTTTCACAGGGTTAAAGCAGTTGAACGCTTACCACTGGAAGCCCTGGCTGCTGTAGGGTAAAATCTTTAAGTTTTCCTGTTTTTTTGCCGATAAGCATTAATGGTCTTGGAAAAACATGCTGAACATTAGATAATTTCAGGAAAGGAGGCTTTCATGCCTGTTGATCCCATTGCTGATGCATCTTATCAACGTCCTTTAGAAAGAAAGCAAACCCGGTCATCCGGAGATGTTGAAAGAAGAAAAGAGGAACTCTCAAAAGAGATAAGTGATGAAGAATTAAGAAAAACTGAAGATCGCAGAAGATTAAGGAATGATGAAATAAGAAGACAGGAGGAAGTTGAAAAAGAGATAGCTGCTGAGACCGAAAAGGGCAGATATATTGATGAAGTAGTGTAGTGTTATCTTCAACATCCAGCTGTTATTTCAAGGGTGCCCCGCAGACCGGGATTGAGAAATCTTCATGTCAGACATAAGAATCTTTCCTGGAGTTTGTCCCGGCGCAAAACCTTGTTCTGAAATGATATCTCAAATCAGTTTGTGTGTGACAGGACAGTATAGTATAACCCCCCGGATTTATCAATAAGCCATACCAGTAATCAAATTAACAGTCAAAACAACCCCATTCCTGAATTTTATCTGCAAAACCTGTCAGAAATTTTACGCTTTCTCTTATTATTTGGTTTTATTGTTCGATAACAGTTTTGACGAACAGGCAAGCTATCTATACCAATTTTCGGGAGGACACGACCATGACATTAGATGAGTATATTAACCAGGTGAAAGAAGGCACAAAAGTTTTTGAAAATGCTTTCCAAGCTGTTGCCAGAATGATCCTGCAGGACTCGAAAATGATTGAAAAAGTTAATGTTGACGGGAGAACAACATTTGACTTCAAGATATTCAGAAAAGGGCGAAAGCACATCATTGGAATGTATGATGAAATAAACAGCTTTGTCTCCTATGTGAAAGATGCTTCCGAAGGAGGCTCCTCCGCTGAAATGGCGTTTGTGCTGGTTGGGGATCCGGGCAATGGAAAAACTTTTTTTGTTGATTATCTTTGTGATGCGTATCGCGAATTCCTTTCTGAAGAAAGAAACAGAAAACACACATTTCAGTACAAAAATCTTGATAAAATAGGTACTTATGGACAGTTTGCAACAATAGGATCACAGACATATGAAGATCCGGTGATACTGGCCATGAATTTATATGAATCAACAGATCAGAACAAGGAAGCTCTCTCAAGTGCGGGATTCAGTGACAGGGAAATTGATACCCTGTATATGAACTACCGTCCTTTAGGGGCATGTTCAAGTTTTATATTGAATGATATTCGGATGTACTGCGATAACGACATATCCAGGATCAAGGAATTTATTGAAATTGTACCAGTACCCATCAGTGGCAGCCTGGGCACCATAACGGGTAAATACTCTGCCAGAGACAAAATTACATCTTCAGCTGTTGATCTGTTAGGTGAAGAATCCATCCAGCGGCTTCTGCATATCAGGGAAACTAATAATCCCTACCGCTTTGACCTGCGAAGAGGTGCACTGGCACGTGTGGCTGGCGGGGGCATCCACTTCAGCGATGAGATTTTTAAAAACAAAAAAGACCTTGTGCAGGTATATTTAGGTGTTATTCAGAACAGGAATATCGAAATCGACGGATACAAGTGGCCCATTGACACGCTCATTATTGCAACCAGCAACAATGCTGAATTCAACCGTTTTGTGGCCGAAAAGGAGGAGGCGCCGATTGTTGACCGGTGCAGAATATGTTATGTGGCACACAATACAAACTACCTGCTGCAAAAAGACCTGACCGGATATGCCATCGGAAGCACTGCGAAGACAACCCTTACCAAGGAAGACCTGCATCAGGACCCCAATCTGAACTATGCGGCTTCAGTAGCGGTTACATTGACTCGCCTGCCGCGGTCTGAAAAGCTGACGCCAATAGAGATGATGAAACTTGGAGCCGGAGAAGTAGCAGGAGAGAAAAGCATCAAAACATTGACAGAAGTCATAGATGATCTCAATAATGAGCCGGATATAACTAAAAGGTTCGGACAGAAAGGTTTGGGACAGAGAAACCTCGGGAGAGCCATGCAGCTTTTAATAGAGATGTCAGAGACAAATGAGGGCAAATGCATGTATGCCGAGGGAATATTCAAATGCCTGGAAAGAATTGTGCTTGATTATGTTACTGATACTAATGACAGGGCAAAATATCTTGAAGATTTAAAAATTGCCAAGGGGCTGTACCGTGAACAGGTTATGGTTGCAATATTCAATGCATATATGGATGAACCCCAGGCAATCAGGAAAGACGTTATGAATTATGTCAACATGGTCATTGGCGTTGATGCGGAGAATCTGGGACCAGACAACATGTGGAAATACACGGATCCGCAAACCGGTGAGCTGAAAGCGGTCAAAATTGACAATAAACATATGGAAAGCATTGAAGACCGGCTGGGCCTGAAGACAAAGGAACAGAAGGAAACCTTCAGAAATTCGATCCGGAAGATTTACGGGCAGAAGGTTTCTGTTGACCGCAATTATGACTTTATGGACAACCTCAATCTTGTAAAAGCTGTTACAGACGTTAAACTGAAGTCTGATGTTGCAGGTGCCGGAAGCTTGATGGGTGCACTTGCCAACCGGACAAATGAGGATAACCAGAAGCTGTATGACCGTATGATTGACAGTATGATAAATAAAATCGGGTATTGCAGAACCTGCGCTCAGAAAACCATTGAGTATTTCTGCACGCAGGACAGTGAGAGTTGATGGGTTTTTTATGAGTTTATATCAGAGTTGACACTGGCGCGATGCATACAACCTGTCAGGGATGCTGCATTGCAGTGCAATACTTTATGACTGTTGAAAACAGAAAGGATCTCAGCATAATGCAGAAGATAGCACCGAGCCCGATCCATGTGCATATCCTGAAATCCATTGACGAGCTGTTGCGGCGTGATGAGCGGAGAAAGGAGGACGGGTTTCCAAAGAAGATCCGCCTGGGCAGGTTTGTTAAACCGTCACCTGAAGGAAAAAAAAAGGTTGTAGTTGTTCCTACGGTTGTGGAAGAGAAATTCATTCATGACACCCGGCCGCTGGGGAATGAATTTGAGACCGGAGGATCAGGACAGGGCAGGGAAGACGATGTGATCGCTGAGGATCCTATCCATACCACGGAAGGTGAAGGCGAGACCGGTTCGGGTCAGTCAGGCGAGGTGCTGCATGAGATAGAATCCACAGCATATGAACTGGGCAGGGTTCTTACAGAAAAATTTCAGCTGCCTAATTTGAAGGATAAAGGTAAGAAGCGGTCTTTGACAAAGTATATCTATGATTTAACTGACCGGAATCTGGGCCATGGCCAGGTTATCGACAAAAAGGCAACGCTGCGTAAAATAATAGAAACAAATCTTGCGTTAGGAAATATCACGGATATTCAGAATATAGACCTGTCAGGATTGATGGTAGCGCCAAAAGACAAAGTTTACAGAACTCTTTCCCGTGAGAGCGATTATGAGTCCCAGGCAGTAGTGTTTTTTGTCAGGGACTACTCCGGTTCCATGAGCGGAAAACCTACCGATCTTGTTGTTTCTCAGCACCTGTTTATGTACAGCTGGCTGATGTTTCAGTACAAAAATAATGTGGAAACGCGCTTTATTCTGCATGATGAGCATGCCCGCGAGGTTGAGGATTTCTATACATACCACAGTACCAGCGTTGCAGGGGGTACAAAAATTGTTTCAGCATACAAGTTAGTCAATACAATTGTTCAGAAAGAAAACCTTGTTGCTGATTATAATATATATATTTTTCAGGGCACTGACGGTGAAGACTGGGATCAGGATAAAAAGGAAACCATACAGGAACTCAAAAAGATTTTAGCCTTTGTGAACCGGATGGGGATTACCATTGCAAAGGGTATGTATTCATCAGGGGAAAGCATTGTAGAGCAGTACCTGAAGGAAGGGGGTGTGTTGAAAGACGAAAAGATAATCAGAGTTGACTCCATATCTGTAACATCTGACCAGGACAGGATAATTGAAGGTGTCAGGAAACTGGTGTCATAACCCATCCATGTGAACTCTGCCGGAGTGCTTGTGTTCAGTTGTTAATATTTGTTTGAGAGATTATAAAATGCAGCTGATCGATCAGCGGACAAAAAAAATAATGGAAACGTGTAAACAGAGGGCCCGTGCAGCAGGCCTTCAGTTTCAGGATGAAAGCCTGGAATATATTGTGACCAACCGGGACCTGCTGGACCTGTTTCCTAAAAACATGATTCCCACCCTGTATGATTACTGGGTGCACGATATTCGTATTTTGCAGGAAAGGAAGATCTATGAGCTGTACCCGAACAACCCTTATGAAACTGTCATTAACACTCGACCGGCCATCTCCTTTTATAACGATAATAATCCTGACTGGCTCAATGTTATGATCTTTTACCATGTGCTGGCCCATATTGACTTTTTTCAGAACAATTCGCTGTTCAGGCATACCTGGAATGACGATTATGCCGGCGTTGCACTGGCAGATAAACGTCTTCTTGCCAGCCTGAAATCGGAAAAAGGCAGGTGGGTTGACTATGTTATTGAATTTACCCGTGGTATTGACAATCTTGTTGGATTTTACGACGAGCTTGCAGAGATAAACTTTCCACAAAAGATGAAATCATCTAAAAAGATTGATTTTTATTTCGATGTATTCCTTGGCAGAATAAAACAGCTTCCCTCAAGTGAGTTTTTCAAGGAAATTTAACGCTATAACAGATGCAAAAAACAGTTTCCGGATATGGTCGAGGCAATATTCTTTTCAGAAGCTGAAAAAATGTACCCTGAGTTTGAAGCTGTTTTCAGGAAAGAAACCGAAGGGAAAAAATCATCGGGTAGAGTGACAAATGATTTGATCAGCTATATCAGTGAGCATTCCACGTTCCTGAACAAAAAAAGCAATGAGTGGATGAAATCCATCGTTGAGATCGTACGCAGGACTTCAATGTATTTCCAGCCACAAATCCGTACAAAAATACTTAACGAGGGATGGGCAAGCTACTGGCATGAAAAACTTTTTTTAGGCGATGATCGCATAAAAGGCCACGAGGTTGATTTTGCTCAGGTAAATGCAAGGGTTTTAGAGATGCAGCGTGTTGGCCTTAATCCTTACGCTCTGGGGTGGAGGCTACTGATGCATGTTGAAGATCTTGTGGATAAGGGCAAGCTTTCCTATGAGTTTCAAAAAATTCAGAACAGCGAACAGCGAAAACATTACGATGAGCATGTTGGCGAGGGAAGGAGTCACCTGTTCGAGTTGAGAAGAAATTACAGCGATTTTATGTTTATAAATGATTACATTGACCAGGATTTTGTAGACAAATACGAGCTGTTTGTAGTTGGCAGGCGATTGAATCAAAGCAAGGGTGTATGGGAATATTATGTTAAAAGCAGGGATGCCGTGCAGTATAAACAGATGGTGATTGATTCCATGCATCATCCCCCGTTTATTACCATTGAAGAGTCAAAAATGCAGGGTGGCGAGATTTACCTGAATCATCATTATGAAGGCAAACCCCTTGTAAAGGAATATGTTGGAAATACCATGATGGGGATCGAATATCTCTATGGAGGACCTGTCAAGCTGGAAACAAGTGAGGTTGATGAGGAAAAACTTCAAATGAGAGGAGACAGTGCAGGCCAGGACAGGGAGCCGGAGCCGGAGTTAAAGAGAGTGTTGTATACGATGAAAGACAGAAAGTTAACCCGAAAGATTTTGTAGGGCGGTATGGAAACATGGCTGTAGAAAAAGCATTAGAAGATCTTAAATTAAAAATGAAGGAAATTGCTGCGCATGCCCCCATTACCTTTGATGAGTTCATTCAGTTTGCCTCTGATCGGCCCAATAATGTGTTTCGCAATGTTTTCCAGATGTTTTCCGATATGATTTACGATTATATTGGAAAAGGTTATGACCAGTATCCTGATGATCCGGACTCCATTAACTTTATCAATTATGACTGCTCCCGTCTGTTTGTTGATGGTTCTGACAATCCCTTTTTTGCTGATACCCCGTTTGCAAACAGGCTTGTGAATCTGTCAAAGGCTTTCAGGGCAGGTACCCAGCGCAATAAGATTTTTATTTTTGAGGGTCCGGCTGGAAGCGGGAAAAGCACGTTCCTTAACAATCTGCTGTTAAAGCTTGAAGAATACAACAATACTGACAATGGTCTAACCTTTGAGATTGTCTGGAAGCTTGACAAGAAGCAGTTAGGCGGTGTTAGAAGCCTGGATGAAATTGCCAGGAGGCATAAGACATCAGGAGGAATTTTTGATGATGCTCAGGCAGGTGAAGATACAGAACATGGCCGTGATCTCCTGTTTTCCTCTGATATTCTTGAAGTTGCCTGCCCGAATCATGATAACCCCATTCTTATTATTCCAAAGCATTACCGGCGCAGTTTTTTTCAGAAAATTATTAAAGATAATGAGTTTAAAAAACGCCTTTTTAACAGAAAGGAATTTGAATGGGTGTTTAAAGATGATCTCTGCACTATCTGTACTTCCCTGTATCAGACCCTTCTTGACAAGCTGGGCTCTCCGGCGCGAGTGTTGAAAATGCTTTATGCTCGAAAGTATCAGTTTAACCGCCGCCTTGGAGAGGGGGTAACAGTATACAGCCCGGGGGATAAAGTAATTAAGGAAGCTCTGACCAATACTGTGCTGCAAAGGATGTTAAACACGCTGCTGCATGACAGCAACGCGGTTCACTATATTTTTTCGGAATATGCGCGTACAAATAATGGTATTTATTCGATCATGGATGTTAAATCCAATAACAAAGAGCGCTTTATGAACCTGCATGGTATTATCAGTGACAGCATACACAAGGTCGAGCATATAGAGGAAAGAGTTGACTCGCTGTTCATAACGCTGATGAACCCAGAGGACAAGGATGTAGTGGAAAGTGTCAAGTCTTTTGGTGACCGGGTTATGCGGATACCGATCCCCTATGTCCTGGATTATCATACTGAAGTCGAAATTTATTTCAAAAAGTTCGGACGGGAAATTACAGAGAAGTTTCTTCCCAGGGTGCTGGATAATTTTGCAAAAGTTGTAATTTCATCCCGCCTCAACAGAAAATCAGAGAATATGATTGACTGGATTAATGACCCTAAAAAATATACCAGGTACTGTGATGAGGATCTGCTGCTGCTGAAAATGGAGCTGTATACTGGCAGAATCCCTTCATGGATTGCAGAGGAGGACAGGAAGAGCTTTACGGCCAAACGGCGAAAAAAGATCATCAGCGAGTCAGAGAAGGAAGGTCTGGATGAGAACAGTATTTCAGGCAGAAAATCAATTGAGCTGTTCAGCGAATTTTATTCAAAGTACGCTAAAAACGGCAGCTTGACCGACATGTCAAAAATTTACAAATTTTTTGAAGAAAAAAGGGAGGAGTTCAGAAGGATTCCCAGGGAGTTTCTTGAGTCCCTGGTAACTCTTTATAACTATAATGTCCTGCAGGAGATCAAGCAGTCCCTGTACAGCTATAATGACCGTGAAATTGCCAAAGAAATCATGAATTATCTTTTTGCCATAAATTTTGATTTAGGCACATCCACCCGCTGCGTTTACACTGGCGAAGACATTGAGATAACAGAGGATTCCCTGAGCCATATTGAAACCAAGCTCCTGGGCAGGGCCAATAAAGATGAGAGAAGCAGGTTCAGAGAATATGTGCAGAAAGAATATACGTCTAAAACCCTTCCTGCTGAAATAGGAGGTGGAAAAAATATCAAACAGACATCACTTTTTAATCTATTGCTTGAAAAATATCAGCACCACTTGAAAGAGGATGTGCTCAATCCGTTTCTGGAGAATGACAATTTCCGAAACGCCATACGTGACTATGGAACACCTGCGTTCAAGTCATATGATAAAAAAATAATAAAAGATGTGAGATTTCTCATGCGCAACCTCAAAAGAAATCATCAGTACACTGAAGAGGGGTCCAAGCAGATCTGCATTTATGTTATTGATAATGATATCCCCAAAACATTTGTAGAGGAATGATTCGGGGATAGATAGCCACACCAATCAGGGATGCATCTCTGTTTCCCCTGCAAACTGGTTTAATATACCACAGCACCTGCCCAGCTTGCATGGTCGCATTTATCACCATCCCCTGCATCCCTGACCATCAATGTCAGCTCCTCCGCATCTTCTATGTTTACCTTTATGTGATGCGTTTCAGAGTCCCATCTCATAACAGGAGTTTTGTACTTTAATTCCCCATCCGCTAAAACCTTAAAAATTATGCTTCCAGGGGACCTGTCTTCAGTATCATCAAGGCCAGCATCACTTTCAAAATATGTGAACCTGCGGTTAAGCCGGAAAACAATTTCTGAATTGGCGTGTGCTCCAAGTCCTTTTTCATATTTTCTTCCGTTTAAAATTATCGGCCCACCATTAATATTAGTATTAAATTCAAGGGGTTTAAAGTCCTGAGCTGCTTCAACAGGCTGCATATCGCTCAAATAAACAGGGGATGAATTCTTGCGCACCGTGGTTTTTTGCCCCACCTTTTTTGTAACATCATAAATTTTATAACTTTCGTTGTTACACACCTCGTTATAAACAAGCTCGTATTTTTCGAAAGCTTTTTCGGTTATTGTATATTTTCTCCTCTCCTGCGGCCCAATAAGCAGATGGGTAACATGATATTTTTTGACAAGCCTCTGCCTCGCGGTTTTGTAGATTCTCTGCACATCTTTTTCGGTCCACTGTTTCCTGAATCCTGTATTCCAGGTATATGCACCATCAACCACCCTCCTGCCCGCAAGAGACGGAACATAGTGAATAACATCATTGCTTGTTAAAAACAGAGCATCTTTTCCTGTGTTTAATCTGATCAATTGGGCAACGCGTCTATCACAGGCAGAAAACAGGAAGCTGCCGGACCTTGAAATAACCACATACGCTTCAAGCAGGGAAGGACCTAAGGCTGCTATGAAAATCAGTGTTATTGAAAAAACTTTCCCCCATCGGTTTTTCTCAAACCATGAACCAAGAAGGCTGCCTGCAAAGATGCAGAGGATTACCTCAAAGTATAAGAAAAACTTGTTGCTGTCCCCCCAGCTTGGGGAAAAGCGGTAGAAATTGATTAACAAAAAGAAAAGAAAGGGGATGAAAAAAAAGATCAAAAGAATTGTTTTTTTTCTGTCCTTCTCTGATTGCAGTGAAAATCCTCTGTTTTTTAATAAAAAACAGAAAAAACCGGCAAGCCCTAAAATCAACGGAAACCCGGTAACCCTTACCCAAAACAGAGCTCTTGATAAAAAAGCCGAATCTAAAATATTTAAATCTTTAAGCCCACCACCTAATTTGTGAACATCAAATCCGGAAAAGCCGGGAGATTTAGGTTGTGAGAGAATAAACCATATTTGCCCGGCAGCAAGCATTAAGGGGAGTAAAGATAAAAAAGTCCGTTTATAATTACCCCCCATGAACAGTGCAGCCACAACAAGCACAGGAACAAAAACAATAAAAGTATGTATATGAAAAAGAGGGGTCAGCCCAAGCAGAAGAGTAAGAAAAGAAAGAGTTTTGAAGTCGGTTTTTTCTTTAAGAAACATCCTGTATATTCCGGTGAGCAGGATAAGGGCCAGGGGAAAAGCAAACAGGAAAGGTCGTTGAGGGTGAAAATAATTGATAACAGGGTCAAGGAAATTGAAAAAAGGGTAAAGCATCAGAGTCCTTATACTGTTCCATGAGCTGAAATCAAGTTTAATGTTCTGGGGGAGATATCCCAAAATGGCAAAAAGCAGGTTGAAACAGGCAATATGGCCCATAATGAGAAGTGACGAGGAGAAAAAAACGGACAATTCATTTTTCAGTATCAGTTTATAAAAACAGTAGAGCATTGTTGCCAGAGCAAAGGAGTACATGATCTGTGGGATGATGACTGACAGGAGCAGGTTAAAGCCGCCCAAACAAAGTATCGCGGAATGGAAGTTAACAAGAAAGTGATAGCTCATCTTTGCACCTGCGCATTGAGGGTTCTGAGGCAGAAAATCAACCTGTTCCAGAAACGCAGAAACAATTGAAAGATGGTAAGAAAGATCAGTATAGTTACCCAGGTAAAGAATATCCCCTGTTTTGGTTTCCCAAACGCCAAAAACAAAAAACGGCATGATAAACAGCAGAAGAAACATGTGGACAAAAGAGATCCGTTTGTTTCGAAAAACCTTTTGCCTGAACCAGGCTATACCTTTGCCGTTTTTTACCCCTGAGTAAAAAACATATATTGCCATTAATAAAATGCTGAGGAACAGGGAAAATCCGGAAAAACCGGTAAGAAGGGACAGGGTAAAAGTGAGCCATGTGGAAAACAGGGTTCCGACAATAATGGCAAATGAAAATTTTACCCAAAAATTTTCTTCTAAAAAATCAAATCTGTCTTCAACTACAAAGCCTATCCATAGTGAAAACAACAGAAACAGAAGGGCTGTCATTGTTTTGAGGCTAAAAGTTTGTATTCTCTGTGCAGCCTGAAAAGCTCAAGCAATGCCTTTAAAATAACCTTTGGGCTGCCCCCGCTTTGTTCTCCATACAGCCTGGGCTTGTGGGATACTGCAACTTCACTTATGTTTGCCCCTGAAAGCTTTAATTTAAACAGAATCTCAGCACTTATCAATGCACCCGAGGAGCTGAGACTGATGCCTTCCATTGATTTTTTTTTAATAAGTTTAAAGGCGCAGTTTAAATCTTTTATCCTGAGATCCAGAAACAGCCGAACCAGCAAATTCCATGTGTTGGCATAAATTTTCCTGAACCATGGGTCTTTTCTTTCCTGTCTGAATCCTATAACTGCGTCATGAGCACGGGTTTCTTCAAGTAACAGAGCAATTTCTTTTATAAAAAACTGGTTGTCTCCGTCAGTAAAAAATATCCAGTCATTAACAGAGTTGGCAAAACCTGAAATCAGTGCTGCGCCATAGCCCCTGTTTGTTTCATGATGAATAATGCGAATATTTTCATGCCTGTGGCTTAATCTGTCTGCAATGGGGCCGGTATTGTCGGTACTGCCGTCATTTATTATCAGAATTTCATATTTCTCAGTCAGATCATTAAGAACCTGTACTGTTTCCAGCACAAGCCCCTCAATATTTTTTTCTTCGTTATAACATGGAAAAAAAACTGACAAAGAAATTTCATACATGTTTTGTAACCTTGTGGAGGTGAAAACAGAATGGCTTTGCTGGAACAAGCCATAAAATCTCAAAAAGTCTTTGAACCGAAGAATATCGAACATGGAATAATGAATGTCAAAGGGGAAAATCATTATTCCATGTTCAAATCTGATGACTTTGCTGGAAGCCGCGTTTTCCGAGAATCGGTACTGCAAAATCTGGATTTAAAAATGCTGGAGCAGACAATAAGCCGGGTTCTGTTCCTGATAAACATCAGGCAATGGTCATTCAGCTGGGACGCCTGTTGCCAGACGCCTCAAGCGACCTACCCGAGAGCATGAAGGCGGGCAACCCAGCTCTCCTATTTGGTCTTGCTCCGGATGGGGTTTTCCAAGCTATTCAGGTCACCCTGAATACTGGTGAGCTCTTACCTCACCTTTTCACCCTTACCATAAAGAGGTTTGGGCCTGATCATGGCGGTATATTTTCTGTGGCACTTTCCTTGGGGTCACCCCCAGTCGCTGTTAGCGACCATCCTGCCCTGTGGAGCCCGGACTTTCCTCCAGAACTTAAAGTTAAGTTCCAGCGACCATTTAGTCTGCTCCAGCTGGAAAATTTTCCATTATTTTCTGCTGCTTGTCAACTGCTTATATACAGGAGTTTCCCCGAAAAAAGGGATCAAATCTCACTAAAGGCAATAATGGCAGTAATAACCCTGAAATACCAGGTGATAAACTGTTTTTTTTAAACCCATTGCACCGCAGCCGGCAATGAGTGTCTTTCTGCAGATGAAGGGTCCAAACTGTTTGAGGCACGGCCTTTGTGTTGTGGCGAGTTTTTGGACCCGCTGCTTTAAGATGCTCTTTGCCGGGAAGCCGCAGGCTAAAAAGCAGGTCAAAGATCCCGGGCTTGTCTCGGGAGTGCCTTTTCTTTTGGTACTTTTCTTTGGAGCAAGCAAAGAAAAGTACGTATCTACTTCCATCGTTAAATACTCAGGAGCACTGATCCCTAATCTGTTATGAAATTTTTGGGGAAACTCCTGTTACCAAACGTAACGATTTAAGGGTCCTATTAACAGCCCGGTAATTTTATTGGATTTTGACAGTTCATTAAATTTTTTACAGATTTTTTCAGTTTCTTCTACCATCAATTTTATTTTCATAGATTTAATATAGTCCTCTGTTTCTACAGGAACTTTGAGCCCGCCATAACCTGTGCCTATCATCAGAATATCAGGTTTTACAGTTAATATTTTTTTGATATCTTTTTTTGTTAGTTTATGCCCTTCACTTCTCCGCCATTCACTCTGGACATGGTCTGAATAGATGATTATATCGTTATAATAAGTCTTACCATCAACTGTGATCTCTCTGAACTTAAATGATTCAATCATTGTTCAATTCCTTACGATCTATCATAATTATTCATCCATCTCACGATGTGAAACAGCATCCTCATCAACCCAGTCTTCCTCTTCCCATGTCATTCCTTTTATGCCTGGAACTTTCCTTGTTGGCCCTGCTTTATATAATTCACAGGATTTAGGGCCATAGCAGAATGTTTCGGTTCTATACTGCTTTGTTTCTGGTTTCCACTGATCAATAGTGATTTCTACCGGCATTTTACAGCCCCAGATACACTGCCTGCATTTTGAATCAAATGTACGTGAATCAAGCCTGCGATGGTTACGCTCACGGTAAACTTCAAGCGAAGGCAGAACATCAACCCATGGTGGTGGGTTTAAAACAGAATCACCGGAACGATCAACTATTTCCAGTTTGCTTGCCTTATAAAACTCTACAATTTCAGTTCGATTATCAAGCACAGGATGAGAATCTCCTTTGATTATATCTCCAATTCTGAACTCGTATTTTGCATAAGCTGCCTTTCAAATCCCAACAGAAAATTCTCTTTTCTGCCCATCTATCTCCCCTGCAACATACAAAACATAGCCCATGTAGTTATGGCTCCGCTCATCAAACGAACGTAAAAGTCGAATACGGGGCTGTACAGATATTATTTTACCGTTCCAGGAAACTTTCATGTATTTATCCGGATTTTTGGCAGTTGTTTAATAGAATTTTCATTTAAATACTTCTTTATCATATTTGAAGAGAACAATAAAATTATAGTTTTTCTTCATGCCTGAAAGTTAAAAATTTGTGTAAACAAATCTACAATAAAAACTCAGCACTCTTTTTTGCGATGCAAATGCAACGCAAAATTATCTTGACTTTTGAATAAAAAATCTGCACTATTTCTGACGTGAAGACAAAAAAGAACACCAAAGAATTAGCCCTTATCGTTGAACAGGGAGAGGGTGGAAGGATAAAAATAACAGTTGCTTCTTCGTTGACAAACAATGAAAATATGTAATAATTGATACTAAGGTAATGGCACGGGACACGGGACAGATGTGAGACAGAAATGGCGGCACAAGTATGACGCTAATACACCAGCCTCAAAGGCTGTGGAAAATAAAGAGCCTGTGTTTTAACCACGGGCTTTTTTTTTGCCCTCCAATAGTTGATGTTGTTTTCTAATCAATGACTTTTTACTGGACCATCAAAGTTAAAACCGGAAATAATTTAAAAAGAGTAAAGAAGAAAGGGAAAAAACGGATGTTCTGCAAACACATTAAAAAACATTCAAAGACAGTAATTAACCATCTTAAGATCCAGAACATAAATACAGGTCGCAGGCACATAAGATATATCCTCTGTGTGACAGCATGTATTCTGATTTTGTTTCCTTTAAACAGTGCTTTTTCTGATCATTCGTTAGGAAGTATCAGGGTTATTGTCAAGGATTTTTACAGCAATGACCCGATCAGCAATGCCAGCATATTCATTGCCACTGGAAAACTTACCGGAACAACCAGTTCCAGCGGTGAGGCTGTGCTGGATGATATTACACCCTATAGAAACTATCAGGTTGATGTGGAAGCTGATGGTTACATTAAACAAAGTGCTGGTTTTGTTACTGTAAATCCGGATGAGGAGACCCTGACCACTGTGCCTTTAAATAAAAAGGCAACTGTTACCGGAACAGTAGAAGCAAAAATACTGTTTGACTGGCTGCGCCTTCCTGTGCGCAATGCAGTGGTTATTCTTGGCAAAACTGATACAAATTACTTTGGCGAGGAGTTTTTTTTAACAAGCCAGTCGGTTCGAACTGATTCAGCGGGAAGATACTCCTTTGACTATGTGGATGAGGATTCCTATATTTTGATTGCTCTGCCGGAAGGGTATAAAAGAAGTGAAAGGGTGATACTGGATGTTGAATCAGGACAGGAAATTACACAGAATTTGAATGTTGAATGGGTGCCGGGACGAAGTAACACTCCGCCTCCTCTTGAAATAAATGATCTCAGCGGAGTCCCTCTGGAACTGCCGACACTTAACGGGATCAGGGTGGTCATAGATACAAAACAGAACACAGATGCTGTTGAATTTTACTGGATTAAAGAGGTTCAGCCTGAAGGCGCGGAGCCTGTTGGGAAAGAGTATTATATGGGCACTCCACCGGGACAAAACTACACCTTTATTTTACCAGCTATGGGTGACTATACAGTCCGGTCCATTACTGTTGATGCTCAGGGGCTGGTAAGTACAAACACAGCAGAGTTTACAGCGGCCAACGTAGCGCCAGTTGCAGTTCCATCAGTCATCCCCGGACCTTCGGAGCTGCCTTATTACAATAAACAGATAGTATATTCAAAAAGCCAGGGTGTAAATTCTGTTAAAACAGGAACAACCATTTATCTTCGTGGATTTGCTGTTGATGCAAACCTGTTGTCCCCGGAAGAATTTAATCCTGATGCCCCAGGCTTTGATATCTACGGCACAAAGAACGGAAATTTCAGCGCATCTGTCTTTAAGTACAGTTGGTCACTGACTGACAGCAGCGGCAATGATATAAGTTCGATTTTAAAGCCTTCTGACTCACCAGGAAATGTCAACTTTGACATCCCTGGGGATGCCAGTCCAGGAGATTCCTTTACTGCAACCCTGACTGTAACTGGTGATGACGGAAAATCAAGTGAGCCTGAAGATGTTCTGATAACCGTGGCTGAGCGCGTTGACGATGAAGCATGTTCGGAATGCCATGCCAGCCTGTCTTTATCTTACTCAAACACCAGGCATGCCATGGTCGATGGGGGTGCAGGATGCCAGGACTGCCATGGATCTGGCAGCGAGCACATAGCAGGGAAAGGTTCTCCAAGGCTTTCGGTAAGTTACTGGCCCGGTGTCTGCGGACAGTGTCATAAGCAGTTTGCAGAGCTCCAGAAAAGCAACCATTCAGACCCGGTTCCTTTCGGATATTACGAGCCTACAGAGGGAAGGCTGACAACATGCTACAAGTGTCATTATACCCCTGGTTTTGTAGGGGCTGTTAAATCAGGAGAACCTTTTTCCGAATTTAAATACGGTTCTGAAACACTTCCTGCAATTGCCATGGATACCCCGAACGTATCATGTTCTGTTTGCCATGACCCTCATTCTGCAGAAAACCCACAGGGCCTGCGCACTGGAAGTGCCGGAACAACCTGTGAAACCTGCCACAATGAAAAATGGCAGAATACAATAATTGAGGGGTTAAGCGGAGAATTTGAAAATGGCTACCACTATCCCGGTGAGGACTACTCTTTTTTTCTTGCTGACGGCAATCCGCACCACACTGAAAAAAAATGTGTGTTGTGTCACATGTCAAGATCAGATGATGCACTGGATTACAATGGCATAAGAAAGATTGGAGGTCATACGTTCAGGATGAGGGACTTTGGGCCTGACAATATCCCTGAAACAAGTGACGATATCCTGATTATTAAAGTCTGCCAGCATTGTCATGAGGGGCTTGAGACTTTTGACCTCAACGGCTTTCAGACTGAAATAAAGGGCCTCATGGATACATTGTTTAGTCTTCTCAGCGGGAGCAATCACGAATTTCTGCCTGCCAATCAGCCCGGCAAGTGTGCACGATGCCATAAGGGTGGCACAGTTCCTTTTCTGGATGATCCTGATGGAATACTGGAAAATGCCTATACGAACTATAAGCTCTTTGTGAATGACAGAAGCCGTGGGATGCACAATCCCGGATATATCAAAAAGCTTCTTCAGGACAGTATTGATGATATTAGAAATAATTACAAACCGTCTGAAAAAGAATAACTATTTGAAAACCTGAGTTACTGTTAACCATATCTTTTGAGGTACGCCATGCAAAAACATAGTCTTCTATCAACAGGCATACTGCTTGCGGCAGTGTGTCTTTATGCGCAGTCCTGTACAACAATGCACCAGTCCGGGTGCATAAAGGGGGATTGTGTCAATGGTCAGGGCACTTTGACTTTTGCTGATGGCAGAAAGTATGCTGGCGAATGGAAGGACGGTGTCCCAAACGGTCAGGGTACTGCAACCTGGCCTGATGGCGGAAAGTATGTGGGCGAATGGAAAAATGACAGGCAAAACGGTCAGGGTGTTTTCACCTGGCCTGATGGCAGAAAGTATGTTGGCGAGTGGAAAGACGGCAGGCAAAACGGCCAGGGTATTTTCACCTTTGCTGATGGCGCAGAGTATGTCGGATATAATAAAGACGGTACCCCAAACGGTCAGGGCACTATGACCTTTGCTGATGGCAGAAAGTATGTTGGCGAATGGAAAGATGGTGTCCCAAACGGCCAGGGCACTGCAACCCTGCCTGATGGAAGCAAAAAAACGGGCGAATGGATTAATGGTAAATTTGTCAGTAAATAAACAGGGCAATATTTTAGCTGTGCTTTAACTGTGTGGCTAAAGCCTCACGCAGTACCTGCCAGCTGAAACCTTAAATTTATAGTATAGCAATTTCCTTTTTGCATTCTAAAGAATGTGGATACCTATAGTTGATATGTTCAGTTGTTGGCAGCCTCAGACTTCAGTCTGCGTTAAGTTCTCCTGACAGACACCGCTTTAGGATTGAATGATCTCAGCTTTTAGCCCCACCCCAGATAAAGCCTTAACAATGACTGACTTGTTAATCGATAAATAGTTTGGGCACAAGCATAAAGGGGCTCCTGCTCGCTTCGGGGGCTGCTTTTTTTTTATTCTTTCCATTACAACACAACAGGACATCCGGTCCTGTTATGCTGTTGTCCCCACCATCACAAATTCCATCAAAGTCCGAATCACCCAAATAATCCACGCTGTCCGGCGCGAACAGCACGAACATAATTGTAGCTTGACCGGAACGTGCCGCGCAAGCCCCGTCCCGAATCCTTTCGGGATATACGGGGAGCTTCACTTATGTTCGAAGACATGTCGCTGTTTTCAAAATAGACGTACCAGGCGCTGATAGTATTGATTACATAGGTAGTAGACGACCAATAGTGTAGCCGCACCTGTACCTTAGTATTTGGAAAATATGTTGTGTCAATTGCAGGGTCGATCTGATTTTTTGATTTGTTGACAGTAAGCTGTGTAAAAAGTTATAAAAGTTTATCATGGCAACAGGAAAAACAGTATCAAAAAAATCGTTCCGTAAAGGAAAACTGAAAATTGGCGACAACTGGAATGCCATTACAATAATTGCTCTGTCTCAGAGCAATCCACTCAAGGCAATTGCTGAATTTGTTGAAAACAGTATTGATGCAAATGCGAGCAACATAACAATTATCAGGGGATGTGAAAAGGGAGAATATTTTATAAGAATTATTGATGATGGGGATGGAATTCCCCTTGATGGAGATGAAAGACCTGATTTTAAATATGTTGCTACCCATATATGTGACTCCATTAAACGTGAGATGAAGGCCAGGGGTGTCCATGGAATACAGGGGGAATTCGGGATCGGACTTCTCAGTTTCTGGACAGTAGGCGATGGGCTTTTTATTACATCTGCCGGCAGAGATGGCAGAAATTATCAAATGGTAATGAACAAAGGTGATCCAGGGTATGTGGTTAGAGAAAAAAGATCACTGCTGCCGGTTCAGGGTGTTGAACTGATTGTAAAGCCGCTGCTTCCGGCTGTTCGGCAAATCAGCGGAGAAAAAATACAATGGTATCTGGCATCAGAGCTTAGAGACAGAATACGATCTTCCGGAGTAACAATAAAAGTAACAGACCGGCGTGCCCGGAAGGAATTTGTTGTTGAACCCCGGAAATTTTCAGGAAGGCTGCTCCATGGTATAGGTCAGATCGAATCACCTGAGGGTGAGATTTATTCTGAAATTTATCTCGGTGACACTGAAAGCCATGAGAGAATCAGCCTGTACCGCGCTGGTACTCGGGTACTGGAAGATATTACTGAAATTGAAATTTTTAATCATGAACCATGGACTTCACCATATCTGCAGGGAATTATTGATGCCTCGTTTTTAAATCTCACCCCTGGAACACGTTCCGGGGTTATTCATGATGAATCACTTCAGGTTTTAATCAATGCATTATCACCGACTGAACAGCAACTGAAGCAGATCATAGAAGAACAGCGCCGTGCTGAGGAAGAACGTGCAAGTGCCAGAATCCTGCGTTCTGTACAGAAAGCCCTGAAAGAGGCCCTTATGGCTCTGCCGGTTGAAGAATATGACTGGTTTGATATCCATCGACAGTTTTACAGGCAACCTGGTGCTGTGGGTTCCAGTTCTTCTTTGTCTGCTGAAGACAGTAATGAACCTGTTGTTGCAGGTTCCGGTGTTGCAGGGCCATCAAGACAGAAGAGGTTTTTTGAATTTCCCGGGCCGTTGTTCAGTGTCAGAATCTCTCCCCGTTCGTGTGTGTTGCCGATTGGAAAGACAAGAAATTTTCATGCGGTTGCCCGTGACCGAAATAAAAAACAGGTAGACGAGAATCTGAAATTTGAGTGGGAAATTATGGAAGGAAGCGGCATCCTGGAACCTACAGAAAGTGAAATTGTGAAGTTTACAGCACCGGCAGAGCCTGGTCTGGTAAAAATAAAGGTAACAGTATCACAGGCTGATATAATCTGTACAGGTGATGCACTTATTACCGTAACAGAGTCTCTTCTTCCTGAAATAAAGAAGGGGTCTGATTTAAATCATGGCCTTCCCGGTTATACCTACAAAAAAGCCCCTGGTGAGCTGTGGCGGTCATATTATGATGAGGAACAGAATGTGATAGTTGTTAATAACGGGCACAGAGATTTTGTTTTTTCATCAAAGAACAGATCATTAAAACTTCGTTATATTTCACGTCTCTTTGCAAAGGAACTGGTGTTCAGGAATTTTAAGGGAATTCCCCCGGACGGACTGCTTGAAAGGATGATTGAACTTACGCTTTATATGGAAGAAAATCTGTAAAATTTTATTCAGGGAAAAAGACTCGACCACCGAACTTCCGGGAATGATAAATTGCTTCCAAAGCCGTCAAATTCAGTGCCTGCGTTTTTTCTTGTTTCTCTTTTTCTTTTTATTTCTGTGTGCACCCTGTCCGGAAGAGGAAGCTGATTTTTGATTTGTATTGATTATGTTACTGTTGACCATGTCTGGGTTTAAGGTCACATCTACAACTGCTGCGTCTGATGTGTCTGTGTGAAGTACTTTTCTGGTAATTCTGTCAGTCACTTCCTGCAGATATGTATGGAGTTCTGAATGGATTTTTTGAAACTCAGGCCAGAGGGTTTCATCAATAAATGTTTTTGGCACTTTTAGCATTACTGTTGTATGTTTCTGTCCGGGATATCGGTACGGCTTGAGATCATATCGACGAAGCAGAGTTATAAAGACCTTCCTGGCCCACATGTCCGGAAAAGTAAATTTATATTCATTTATAGCATCATTTGCGAGCAGTTCTTTAAGTCTTAAAAGAATGCGTTGTTTGGCCCTCTCCGCAGAAATCCGTTCACCCTCGGATGCAGCACCTGCAAATACAGCCTCAATTTTAAGAAGTTTTTCTATTAGTGCTTTTTCATTCATTTGTATATACCCTTTTTTATATTTGCAGAATATATCTGTGGTTGAATGTTGTCCGGTTTTTATAAAAAACTTTCCCTGTTGCCTGTTCTCAATTTTTACCCATGGTTTTTGGTAAGATTCCTGAAATAAGCGCCTTTGTTAGATCAATGCTTAAGGCTATATCATAAAATAACAGACAACAGGATAAAAGTTAAACAATTTAACCTGAAAATAGCAGCCCTTGCTTATTTTTTTCTCGACACGTGTTAAAAGGGGTGAAAAGATTGCCGGGCAAAACAACTATCATTTGGCAGATTGAGTTATTTACTTATTTAAAGGGCGTCCCCTTTCTGATTGGAATTGGCAGCGGCAAAGAATAGCAGCCTCTGAAAAAGTGGATATCCTGACACCGGGGGCGTTGCCATCAGCGGTAGTGGCAGCTTCATCTGAAGTTGTGTGCTCGTTTTGTCTCTACCATCAGTCCCCGCGTCTTCTCGTCCTGGGGTTATCTACCGGAGGCAGAGGAGAAGTGTTGGTTGGGCGGGAGCGTAAAGTATGAGCGTGGTAGTTGTTTGTCAGACCCGAAACAAGATATGTGTAACGAAATTTCCCGCATAACCATTATTTATAACAGATTTACTGGCACTGTAACTATTTTTCTTGTTGAGTCGAGGTAGCAAAAAACCGCGTCTTGTAATTATTTTTCTTGACTTATGCTTAAATATAACGATAATTTTTGTGTTGTAAGCATTTTTCCGGGGGAAGCCATGGCTGAAAATGATCAGGATAGATCAAATTACAGACTCGCAGGGTATGCGGAACTTATCGAGCGATACGACCTCGATGTTATTCCGAATTGGCACAGATCCCTGGTTACTACCAGCGGAATCCACCGAATCGACTCGCGCGGAGGCATAGTAGAGGAGGTCTATCCGCCCAAGTACTGGCCGGGGCATACACTGGGCAATCATCTTGAATTTGCGCTCAAGTATGACGGTACGAATCTCGCGATACTCGCCAGCCTGTTTCAGGAAGTTGAAGAGGAAGATTTTCTCGAATATGTCCGATCCAAACCAACCGGCAAATACGCCAGGCGGCTGTGGTATCTGTACGAGTTTCTGACCGGCAAAACGCTTCCGCTGGATGACGTTAAGCGGGGTAATTATATTGATCTGCTCGAGCCGGATGAATACTACACGGTCACCCCGGCCCGCCAGGCTCGTCGTCAGCGAATTAATGATAACTTGCCGGGTGATCGACGATTTTGCCCAACGGTTCGCTGCACCGATACCCTTCACGACTTCGAAACAGCCGATCTTCCCAGGCGATGCCGTCAAGTCGTATCTGCCTATTCTCTGGAATTGCTGAGGAGGGCGCTCGGCTACTTGTATACCAAGGAGACAAAATCATCCTTCGAGATCGAACATATCAACCCCACCTCGACCCGAACCGAGCGCTTCGTGGCGCTGCTCCAACTGGCTGAGCAAGAAGATTTCTGCGAAAAAATGCAGCTGATCGAGCTTCAGAACCGCATAGTTGATCCACGGTTTCGCGATTCCGACTATCGGATGAGCCAGAATTATGTCGGAGAGATCATTGCCTGGCAGAAGGAAAGAATACACTTCGCATGCCCGAAGCCTGAGGATTTGGCCGACCTGATGGAGGGTCTGGTAGCTGCCCATAAGCGTATGGACGCAAGCAACGTGTCCGCGGTAATTCACGCCGTCGTTATTGCATATGGATTCGTTTTTCTGCACCCGTTCGAGGATGGCAATGGTCGAATCCACCGCTTCCTGATCCACAATATTCTCGCACGACGGGGTTTCACACCCGAGGGTGTCATGTTTCCCATCTCAGCGGCCATGCTTAAAAATCCAGCTGACTATGACGCCTCTCTGGAAGCGTTCTCACGGCGGCTCATGCCCTTGGTGGAATACACGCTCGATGAAGACGGCCGTATGACAGTTCAAAATGATACGTCCATATGGTACCGCTATATTGATATGACGCCCCAGGCAGAGGCGCTTTTTCGATTTATTGATCAGACCATCGATACAGAGCTCGCCAGCGAATTGGTATTCCTGGCCAACTACGATAAGACCAGGAAAGCCATACAGGAGATCGTAGACATGCCCGACCTGCAGATTGATCTATTTATCCGTTTCTGCCTCCAAAACAACGCTCGTCCCTCAGCGCGGAAACGCGCGAGCCACTTCAAGTTTTTGTTGGATGAGGAAATTGCCCGCATGGAAAAGGCTGTTCTGGACGCTTACGGAAGCACAGCCTTGAAAGATGATTGACGAGTAAACGCATGCGACTCCTGCTGATCAGAGACACCCACGGTAAGCGACCATTATTATTTATTTTGTACCGTTGCGAAAAAGCGTTTTGTCGCTTGAGCGGTCACGTCATAATCAATGGCTGGGATATAAATGGGGACATCCTATAGTTCTCCTGGGATATAAATGGGGACGTAGGTGAACAGGTGCATAACTGCTTTTTCTTTGATTTTGATATGCCCCTGTTCACCTACGTTATATATTAAAGTACCTGCTGGCTATACCCCCACAGGTAACACAGA
>JAJRXD010000110.1 GCA_024276465.1 Deltaproteobacteria bacterium | reverse complement strand
GTAGCAAAGGGGATTAATCTATATTCACCGGTTTCTACCGGTGACAGTGATTATGGCTATAAAAGCGGTACATCAATGTCTTCCCCGAATACAGCCGGTACATTGGCCCTGCTGCAGCAGCATTATCAAAACACACATAATGCGGATCGCATGCTTTCTGCTACTTTAAAAGCACTGGTTATTCATAGCGCTGATGAGGCCGGAGAATACAGCGGCCCTGATTATAAATTCGGCTGGGGTTTGCTCAATTCAAAAAATGCTGCACGGATAATTTCTGAGGATGTTTTGTTAAATGTTATTGACCAGCAGACGATATCAGCCGGAAGTTCATATTCCCGTACTGTTATTGCAAACGCAATTGATCCACTGAAGGTTACAATTGTCTGGACAGACCCGGAAGGCACGCCCGCCCCCTCGTCACTTGATCCAGTTGACCCGATGTTAGTAAATGATCTTGATCTCAGGATCGTAAAAGATGGATCAGTTACCTATTACCCATGGAAACTTGACAGGAACAACCCTGATGCAGCTGCAACAAACATTGGTAAAAACAGTGTTGATAATGTTGAACAAGTGTATATTCCGAATCCTGTTGCTAATAACTATACGATAGAAGTTGATTATGACGGCACTCTGACAAACGGCTCCCAGAGTTTTTCAATAATTATTAGCGGAATTGCTGCTGTTCAGTGCGGTTTACTGGGTGATTCGGATCTGGATGGAATCTGTGATGACGGAGACTCGAGTGGTGTGGCCGGAGATAATCCATGTGCAGGCAGTGAAGTGGTGAATTGCGATGACAACTGCCCTGATACCCCAAACGGCCAGACTGGCGGGACCTGTGGAAAGGTTATAAGCGGTGTGGTCATGGGCACTGGAGTTCCATGCATGGATAATGCTACCTGCGGAACAGGAGAAATATGCATGATGCAGCAGAGCGACTTTAATGTTAACGGCATTGGAGATGCCTGTGACTGTTATTCGGATTTGAATGGTGATGGAACAGTTGACATCTTTGACCTGTTAATAATAAAAAATGAATATAACAGGACCAACTGCGATACCATTTCATGTCTGGCTGATATTAATCGTACCGGAACAGTTGACATCCTTGACCTGTTAATAATGAAAAATGAATATGCAAGGCAGGGCTGCCCGTGAGGATGCAGGCACACAACAGGTTAGTCCAAGACCATATCCGTTTTAATGTATTTTCTTTCTTTTAGTTTTATATTGATGTCTCCAAAAAAATACGCATCTTCAATCACACACTCTAAAGGGATAAAATCATGCGAAAACCATCCTGAAATAATTTTGCTGCGAGTCTCACTGATGGTTCTTTCCATGGATACAGTTGCATAATATTTCCCCGGCCTGTTTTTTGTTTTATTTTTGTTGCCGAGGGTAACGGAAACATAAGAAGGCTTGAGTGTTACAAGAACATAAATTGAAATTGTTTTTCCCTCTTGTACGTCTCCATAATAGCCCATGCGAAAGTTGTAAAAAAAAGTTAAAAGATCATCAAATTCCTTTTTCGGGAGTTTCCTTGTTATTGTTGTTGTTTTTCTTTCAGTCCCCCCCCATGAGACTGTATATGTTGTTTTTTTATAATCAAAGGAAATTGTTTTTTTTCTTTCTTTATTGCCATTAAAAAACAGTTCCTGAAACATCAGGGGTCTGAATTTACCCCTGGCCCTGTCATACTCCATAATGCTTTTCATGATTTCTTTTTTATGACCTGTAATCAGCCTTGTGAAACCGCATGTTTCAGCCTCCAGAACTGCAATGTAGCCTTTTTCATGCTTTGTGCACGTAATGCGGCCTTTGGCAGCATTAGAAAAAAACCAGAAAGACATTCCATAGGATAGGGACTCGCCAGAAAAATCTTCCGGGGCTGAGAAGACTGTTTTTTTCTGTTCAGAAACATGAGCCTGAAGATCGCAGTTGCCATCTGTACTGGTAATGTTTAGAAAAAACATGATGTTACATATAATAAAAAATATTTTTTTTCTGTAATTAATTATAAGCACCTTTTGTGTTTTGACCGGAACGTGCCGCGCAAGCCCCGCCCCGAATCCTTTCGGGATAGGCGGGGGAGCTTCACTATTAACTGATTGTTATTCAGCCTATAATGGCAAGGCAAAGAAAAACCGGCTTCCTTTTTGTCCGTCACTTTCAACGCCAACAGTGCCGCCATGGGCTTCAACAGCTGCTTTGCAGAAAGCCAGCCCAAGTCCTGTTGAATACACGCGACCGTCAGACTTTTTATCGATTTGCATATATTTGTCAAAAATAACCTCTTTATATTGCTCCGGAACTCCAGGACCATTGTCTTTGACAAAAAATTCAATATCCTTGAGATCATGCCTGATCCCAACTGTAATTGTCTCTCCACTGGGTGAATAACTGATAGCATTTGTCAAAAGATTTTGGATGACCCTTGTCAACATGGACCGGTCGCACCTGACTAATAAAGAGTCTGAATCTGGCAACTGCTCAAGAAACTTCAAACCCTTCATTTTGACTGATACCAGCAAACCGGCAATAGATTCTTTAATAAGCTCTTCCGGTCTTATTTCCTCATAAATCAGCGGCATTTTCCCTTCCTCAAGCCGGGCAATATCAAGAAGGTTGGACACCATGTTGTATAATGTGTTACAGCCGGACTGGGCAGATTCTACAAATTCAATATTTTCATCCTTGGCTGTATAGGAAAGGATGTCAAGATTTGCCACTATCTCTGAGATGGGCCCTTTTAAATCATGAATCAGCATATTGAAAAGTTCTGTCCTTAACTTTTCAAGCTTCCTGAGTTCAAGGTTTTTTTTCTTTAAGACCTTCTGCTGTTTTTTTAGAGACTCTGCAAGCCTGTGATTTTCAAGAGCAATAATAACATTACCCATGATACTCAGCAGTATCCCCCTGTCCTCTTTGTTGAAAAAATCAGAATCAATTTTATTGGTTACATTTACCACCCCTATTACCCGGTCATTGCTGATTAAAGGGACGAGGAAAAAAGCATCACCCTTGTAATGCTGAAACTGTCTTACAAGGAAAGAACATGGGGAAGAACTGTCTACATAGAGAGGTTTTTTGTTTTTGACAACCCAGGATGAAGGAAAATCAACTTCTAACCTCTGCTTGACACCGATTATTTCCGGATTTGTTGATGCCATTACTTCCAGGGTTTTCCTGTTTTTAAGAAGCATTATAGAACCACGATTGACCTGCATACAGTCTACAATTTCAAGAAGGATTTTATTTAACTTTTCCTGAAATCCTAATTTCCTGTCATTTGAAATCTCTGTTATTCTGATAATTACTTCAACAAGCATTCTGTCAGGGGACATTTCTATTCTCCTTGTTAAATACACTGCCGTAAAAGCTCTTCTGCTTTTTTATTTTCCGGATCAATTTCCAGGACAGCTTTTAACGGCTTTTCTGCGCGGATGAGCATGCCCATATCAATGTAAATGACAGCAAGGTGAATCTTTATTTCAGGGTTTTTTTCATCCAGCTTTTCCGCCTCGGTAAGATAGTATAGTGATTCTTCATTTTTGCCAATCTCTTCAAATATTACTCCGAGCTTGAACAGCAGGTCGCCTCTGTTCTTTTTCTGTTTTACAATATCAACTAAAAGCATTGAGGCGTATTCCCTGGCACCAGCCTCAATGCACAGAAAAGCTATTTCCTCTTTAAGCTCTAATGGATTTTTCGAGAGCTGGAAGGCTTTTTTTAAAACAGGCATTGCTTTATTTATCATGTTCTTTCGTATGAGGATTTTTCCAAGGTTAAGTCCTCTTTCTATATGTCGGGGACTTATTTTTATGGCTTTATCAAGGTATTTTAGTGCCCTGTCAATATCACCACGTTCTAAATAGACATCCCCCAGGTACTGGAATGCAACAACATCTATCGGGTTCTTTTCTGCAGCCCCAATCAGATATTCTTCAGCTTCCCCCAAATCTCCCTTTTGAAAAAAATAGTATCCAATTTCACGTAAAGGCCTTGAAGATTTTGGATTAGCCTCTTTTGCCAGCTTTGCTTCCTCTATAGCGGAACCGAGGTCCCCTTCTTCTGCAAATCCGTATGCTCTTTTAAGATGATAAACCATTGGGGAAGGGTTGTTTGCATTCTCTATTACTGGCGGAATTTTATCTTTCAGAAGTTTTACTGTGATGGGTTTCAACAGATAAGCGTCTATCTCTGACTCTGCAGCGTTTGTTACAAATTCTTTTTCTGCCTGGGCGGTAATCATAACAATCGGCATATCCCTTAATTGTTTCTCCCCCCTTATTATTTCCAAAAGCTCGAGGCCTGTCATAACAGGCATGTTGTTATCAATTATGGCCAGATCTATGTCGCTCTTTTCTTTTAAAATTTTTAAAGCATCTTCACCGTTAGAGGCATACATGAATCTTTTTCCAAAGCCATTAAGTTTCATAATATTGCGAATGGAGTTATACATATTCTCCATATCATCTGCAATTAGAACTGTCATTTCCTTAATATTTATCATAAGGGATCTTTTTTCTTACACAGACAAAATCTGATATACTGTGTGTCCTGCCCGACAGGAGGCGTATGGCCAGAGGGCTGCAAAGCGCAACTATATTCCCCAGAGATTAGCATTTATATGCAGTTCGGCCATCCTTTTTTTTACTTTGTCCAATGACTTTGTTTGAAAAACAATATAAAATAAAACATTATTGGTTTCTGCATACGATGCGAAAAGTTTCCATTGCTCAGCAGTATGCTCATCATTTATTGAGTCAGGAGTCTCTACTTCAAATATTCTGAGCCCATCCTTGATGCCTGTAACATCAGGAAAAGACCCCTCACTGGTTGATTGCCATATGATCTTTCTCGGCTTGATAAACCCTGTCAAATCAGCCCGCACATCCTCGTAATCTCTCTCTTTCAAAATCCCGGCAATGTGTTCTACCAGTGTATCATGTTCTGACTGACTGTGCCGTTTTGTCATTCTTAACTCCTTGACATGCAACCTTCATGTACCTATAATTATTTAAAAAAACCAACAGAACATATCTATATATATACAGCAGTATGGGAACAAAACAAAAGATCATTGAGACAGTTCTATTTCTGGTCAGTGGCACTGTTTTTTTCGGCCTTTTTCTTATTGTCTTTACAAAACTGTTTGATAACCGGATGCCTGTACTGCCAGAATTTATCCCCCTGATCCCACTGTTTTTTTTAGGCATCTTTGTTTTTTTAGAAGTCGTGAATAGCGGCTGATCAATTCAGCACCACTTGTTTCATTGATTTTAATCATATATCATAATTGACCATACATCAAACAGACTGTTGTATCTCAATATATATTTTTTTCCATCCCCTGCTTTTACCTTAAAATAATTCAGGCAGGGACTACATGAAACATGAGTTCCCTCATACCATCTGTCAATTACTTTAACAATGCTGTAATCATTTCCCCGGAACCTGAAACTGACAGGGTGTTCATTTAATTTGTATCCTGAGTAGGCAGAAACCTCAATTTTTTCAAACTTCATAAGTCGTAACTGCATAACTTAGATAGTAATCCATTAAAAACTATTATACTTTTAAATCCAGAGCAAGTTTTTACTGCATAAAAAAGCTGCCCGAAATATTTCGGGCAGCTTTTTTGTCTTGTAAATTATTCTGGATTTTGGTGCAGGAACCCCAGTAAATTCTGAATACAGATCATCTTTTCTTTTTGGGCATGTGTATGGCCATGGCATCCACATCAAGGGCTGCTTCCATGATGCTTTCGGCTATTGTGGGATGTGCATGGATTGTGTGTGCCATTTCTTCAAATGTTGCCTCCATCTGGATGGCGAGAGCAGCCTCATTAATAAGGTCAGTTGCGTGGGGGCCTAATATGGCAACACCAACAACCTCTCCATATTTCTTTTCGGCAATAATTTTTACAAGCCCATTTGTTTCATTTATAACAAGCGCTTTTCCGCATCCAACAAACGGAAAACGTCCGACCCTGATATCTCCGAATTTCTCTCTTGCTTCCTTTTCTGAAAGTCCTACGCTTGCAACCTCGGGAGAGGTGTAAACACCCCTTGGTACGGACCGGTAATTCATTCGTTTCTGTTGTCCGACAGCATTCATTGCAGCGGTTTCACCCTCTGATGTTGCGACATGGGCAAGCATATAATTCCCAATGACATCACCGATAGCAAAAATACCTTTGACGGTTGTTTCCAGGTACTTATTTACTTTTATAAAACCCTTCTCCATTTCAATGCCAGCCTTGCCAAGGTTAAGTCCCTCTGTATATGGCGACCGACCGACAGCAACAAGCACAAGATCAACCTCCTTTTTTTGTCTCCAAAAGTTACCAGCTTCTTTTTCCCTTTAGACTCTATCCTGCTGACCGAGGTGCTGGTGCAAATTTCAATTCCTTCCTTTTTGACCATGCCTGTAAAGGCAGTTGCAATTTCAGCATCCTCTGCAGGAAGAATCTGTGGGAGCATCTCAACTACCGTTACTTCAACATCCATCTGGTTCATTATTTGAGCAAATTCCATTCCAATGACCCCGCCACCAATTATAAGTATACTTTCAGGAAGCTTCTCAAGGCAAAGCGCTTCATCGGATGTAATGACACCTTCAAGATCAACCCCGTCTATGGGAACTCGACTTGGAACAGAGCCTGTTGCTATGATAATCTTATCAGCTTTGATTTCTTCGCCAGATTCCATAACCTTAACCGTATTTGGGCTAACAATCTGGCCGGTTCCATTTATGATTTTCATGCCGTGGCTTTTGAGAATACCACCCAACCCCCCGACAAGCTGTTTTACAACTGTATTTTTGCGTTTCATCACAGCTGGAAAGTCAAGCTTTACATCACCTGCCTTAACACCGAACATTTCAGCCCCTTTTGCTCCCCTGTAGACTCCGGCTGATTGAAGCAGCGCTTTTGTAGGGATACAGCCTCTGTTAAGGCACGTTCCTCCGAACTGATCCTTTTCAATAATGGTTACCTTTGCTCCAAGCTGTGAGGCTCTTATAGCTGCCGGATATCCTCCGGGACCACCGCCAATTACAATTATGCTAATATCACCAGATGGTGCTGCAGATTCCTGAGAAGAGGCTGTCGGTGCATTGGCCGCAGGAGTTCCCCCTGCTGCTGCAATTTTATCAAACTCTGCCTTGTCTGCAGCTATAACGCCTATCAGTTCTGCCACCGGCACTTCAGCATCCTGAGGCACTACAATGTGCAAAAGCCCGCTTCCCGGGGCCTCAACTTCATAGGTTATTTTTTCAGTTTCAACAATAAGGAGAATGTCGCCCTGTTTTACCTCTCCACCTTCAGATGTTTTCCACTCAACTATCTTACCTGTCTCCATGGTAAGACCAAGCTTGGGCATTGTTATGTTTGTTGCCATACCGTTACCTTTCTAAATCTTTTAGTTGCAAATCAGTCAAATTAAATATAATTACATTGCCAGTATCATCATGGGATTTTCCATGAACTGTGTCAGTGTCCGCATAAACTGTCCGGCAGCAGCGCCATCGATAGTACGATGGTCATAGGAGAGGGAAACATTCATGATGGGTCGTATGACAATCTGCTTGTCTACAACAACCGGCTTGTCAATAATTGCACCAACTGCAAGTATAGCGTTTTCAGGCTGATTAATGATTGCTGTAAAATGCTCGGTCCCGAACATTCCCAGTGCAGAAACCGTAAACGTGCCGCCTGACATGTCATCAGGGAGAAGTTTGCCGCTTCTGCCTTTTTCAATTAAAGCAACCCTGTCCTTTGCAATTTCAATGATGGACTTTCTATCTGCGTTCCTTATGACAGGGACAATAAGTCCGTCTTTTATCGCCATGGCCATCCCAACATTGATATCCTGCAGCCATAGAACGCTGTCTCCAGCCCATCGGGTATTAATAACCGGATGCTGTCTGATAGCAGCAGCAGTAATCTTCATGACAAAGTCCGTAATAGTTACGCGCACCCCATGGGTTTTTTCAGAAATGGGAAGAAGCTGCTTTCTGAAATTCTGAATAGCAGTTGCATCCATGCTGTTTGTCATGAATGTCATTGCAGCTTCGTTGCAACTCTGAAGCATCTTGCGTGCAATAACAGTGCGCATGCCTGTGTTTTTCACCATGCGATCGCCTTTGCCAGGAGCATCTGCAGACGGACTGGCTGCTTTCTTTTCATCAGCAGGTGCTTTCTGCTGTGATGTGAATCGTTCAACATCTTCTCTGGTGATTTTCCCTCCAGGCCCTGTGCCTGCAATCAGGGAAACATCAAGGCCAAGCCCGGCGACCATTTTTTCTGCAACAGGGGTTATTCTGACCCTGTTTTCTTTCTGGAATGATTGTACATCCTTTTTAACAACACGTCCGTCAGGCCCTGTTCCTGGAACCAGGCTGATGTCAATACCAGCCTCTGCTGCCAGCTTTCGAGCAAGCGGAGAGCTTTTTACCCGTTCGCCAGGCGTTCTTGCAGGCTGGGTCTGCTGCCGGGTATGAACAGTTTCAGGGTCGGTAGCAGCAGCCGGAGCATCAGGTGACTCAGCAGCACCGGTAGCAGCAGCCGGTACTGCCCCAGCTGAAATTTTTTCCAGCTCTGCCCTGTCAGCTGCAATAACACCAATCATCTCCGCCACCGGGACCTCTGCATCCTGGGGCACAATTATGTGCAGAAGCCCTGTGCCTGGAGACTCAACCTCATAGGTTATTTTTTCAGTTTCAACAATAAGGAGAATTTCACCTTCATTGATTTCGTCGCCCTCGCCCTTTTTCCACTCAACAATTTTCCCTGTCTCCATGGTGAGACCAAGTTTGGGCATTGTTACATTTGTAGCCATAAAAACTCCTTTCCTTTTCTTCAAATTCAAGCAAAGCGTTAGGGAAACTTGTTAATTACTGTCTGCCTGCTCAGCCCATCATTTTCTTAACCATTGCAACCAGTTTGTCAGCATCTGGCAGGTAATGTTTTTCAAGCTGGGGTTGAAATGCAATATGTGTAAACGGTGCGGCAACGCGCGCGACAGGTGCATCAAGCCAGTCGAAAACCTCCTCCTGAACAGCTGCAGCAATCTCAGCACCAACACCCATAACCTTTTTTGCTTCATGGATAATAACAAGCCTGTTTGTTTTTTTAACAGAATTATAAATTGTATCCATATCAAGAGGATTAACTGTTAAAAGGTCTATGAGCTCTGCGTCAATACCGTCTTCCGCAAGCTTTGCAACCGCCTTTTCAGCCTCTATCAGCATTCTTCCTATACTGACAACAGTTAAATCAGTACCCTCTTTAACTACTTCTGCCTTTCCAATTGGCGTAATGTAATCACCCTCAGGTATTTCCATCTTAAGCTTGTATGAGGCAAGAGGTTCAACATAAAGAACGGGGTTGTCATCCCTGATAGCTGCTTTCATCAGACCTTTTGCATTTTTAGGGTTGCTGGGCATAACAACCTTAAGTCCAGGCATACTTGCAAACCACCCCTCAAGTGACGAGGAGTGGTGCGGCCCTGCACCGAACCCTCCGGCAGTCATGGTTCTTACAACCATGGGTACTTTGACCTGGGCGCCAAACATCCACCGCATCTTTGATGCCTGGTTGTAAAATTCCTCAACCGCCAGAGTAATAAAATTCATGAACATTATTTCAGCTACAGGCCTGAGGCCTGAGGCTGCAGCTCCTATACACAAACCCACAATTGACCCTTCACTGATAGGTGTGTCAACAGCCCGTTCCGCTCCGAACTCTTTCTTAATACCCCGGGTAATGCCAAAAGGTCCTCCTGGACCGCCTACGTCTTCGCCAACTATAAACACATCAGGATCTCTTCTCATCTCTTCCGCGATACCGTGATTTATTGCCCACTGAAAATTCAAGGCTTTT
>JAJRXD010000109.1 GCA_024276465.1 Deltaproteobacteria bacterium | reverse complement strand
TTGCCCTGAGGGCAAGGTCACAGATCATAGGCTAAGCCATAAGAAGAAATGAATGGCCAAAAGCTAACCTTCATTTTCTTTGACGGCCAAAGAAAATGAAGCAAAAGAAAGGCCGCCCGCAACTTTGGCCTTCGGCTGCCCGCGCTTGTGTGTTTGCCTGCGGCGGGTCCAAAAACTCGTTCCGCTGAGGCGGAACTCAGACAGTTTGGACCCTTTATCCGCATTCAAATACGACAAGCTCGGCTGCGTTGCATGGGATTTGAAAAACAAAAAGCACGCCCCTCCAGGGCTTATCAATGCCGGGTCCTCTGGACCCGGATTTTTACTATGTTTCCGGATTAAACTGCACACTTAAATGCCCTGCCTGCTACAATCCCCTGTTTGATCGGGCGTGATTCAAGACCTGATTTGTCCAGATCAGATGCCACATCAGACATCCTGTTTACTTTGTAGCCGAGGGAAAGGGCTCTATTAAGTATATTCTCGAACGCTTTACTGTACACCCCTCCCTCAACTTCAGCATGAACAGGCAGAACCTGTATGATGGAGCTTGCCGCATTTTTCTCGAGTTCTGCAAGAACGCCTGCTACTCCTGCTTCTTCGATACATGGGAGGTTGGATGGAATCTCTAACATGCCGTTCTCCTTAAAAATGTATGGCTTTTCTGCCCGGCTGCTGCTGAGGTATGCAAAACCTGATGCGCCTGCAGACCTGAGAGCTTTTTTGTTTATGCGCCAGCCAGGTGCACCAAAACCCATTGGCCTTATGCCTGTTATGCTTATGCAGGCTTCCACCATTTTTTCGAACCATCTGTCAATGGATTGCCGGCCCATTAAAAAAAGCCAGTCCTGCCACAGCCTGTGGTCCCATGCGTGACATGCCACTTCATGTCCAAGGTCAACAAGGTTTTTTATAGTGCGGGGAAACCTTTTTCCTATTATAGGGGCAGGAAGGATGGTGCCGTAAAGGGCTGTGTTAAGGCCGTACATGGCCGGGGCATTGGTGCGGATCATCTTTATAAGAAACTTCGGGCGCATGAGCTGTAAGACTGCAAGTCCTGAGCGGTAAGGACCAAAGCTTATAAAAAAGCTGGCCGGCACGGAACATTTGCCAAGAGTTCTGACAATCCGTGGTACACCCTCCTTCATTCCCCTGAAGGTATCAACATCCACCTTAAGGACAAGTACAGTCATAGTTTCATATTGTTGTTTGAATGATATCCCGCATCACGTGGAAAGCCACAGATAAAACAGGGGTTTTTTTGTTTAACAGCTTTATGCATGGCAGACAGCCGGCCCTTTTTCCCTGGTCAGCGGAATTATATCTTCTAAAAAGCTGTTAATCGTCTGCTTCAATGCATCGTCAAGGGGTATCTTTGGAGCCCATCCTAAAATCTTTTGAGCTTTTTGAATGTTCGGAACCCGTGAATGGATATCCTGATAACTCTGACCGTAGTATATATCGGCATCCTTAACAATGATTTCAGAGCAAGGTCCTGAGATTATGTTTGACGGATGATCCCTGTAAATATCAGACAGCTTTTCGGCAAGTTCTTTTATGGTGCAGTTGTTGGCAGGATTGCCTATGTTAAATATTTGACCGCTTGCAACACCCTTATCATTTGCAATGATTTTTATCAGAGCGTCAATTCCATCATCAATATAGGTAAAGGACCTGCTCTGGCTGCCTCCGTCAACTAACACTATCGGTTCAGCATGAACCAGGTTGGCTATAAACTGGGTTACCACACGGGATGAACCTTCTTTTGCTGTTTCGATGGAATCAAGCCTGGGCCCGATCCAGTTAAACGGCCTTATCAGGGTAAAATCCAGAGCGTCTTTTTGTCCGTATGCCCAGATTACCCTGTCAAGAAGCTGCTTGGAGCATGAGTATATCCATCGCTGCTTGTAAATAGGGCCGAGAACAATATTGGACGTGCTTTCGTCAAACTCCTCATCTGTACACATGCCATAGACTTCGGATGTGGAAGGGAATATTACCCTTTTTCTGTACTTTACGCACTGCCTGATTATCCTCAGGTTCTCTTCAAAGTCCAGCTCAAACACCCCCAGGGGGTCCTCTATATAGGTTCTTGGAGTTGCGATAGCAACGAGCGGCAGCACCACATCGCATTTTTTTATATGATATTCTATCCACTCCTTGTTTATTGAAATATCCCCCTCAATAAAGTGGAACCTTTTACTGTGAGAAATGGTTGAAAGCTTGTTTCTGCCAAGGTCCATTCCGTAAATCTCCCAGCCGGTCTCATTTAAAATCCTCTCACTGAGATGTGATCCGATAAACCCGTTAACACCAAGAATAAGTATTTTCATTGCAGGTATTCTCCTTCATGATTTTTAAAATAACTCAGCAGATTATCGCCCTTTAAATTACGGCCGTCAATTTCAGCCTCAACAGGTTCCACGCTTCCTTCTGTTGTGCCGAATAAAACCCGGCTGCCGGCAATTTTTATGCGGCCGGGAGCTGAAGAAGCTTTTGCATGCGGAAGTACCTGCCACAAGATCATCTTTTTCCCCGCATGAAAGCAGAAGGCCCCAGGGTAGGGATAAGTAATTCCGCGTACAAGGTTGTAAATTTTTTCAGCAGGTTTTTGCCATGAAATGCGGCCGTCCCCCGGCTTTCTGCCTTTGTGGTATGATCCCAGGCTTAAGTCCTGATATGTCTTCTGAAACTCCCCTCGCTTTATCTGCGGCAGGATATGGGCTAACATAACATCAGCAGCCTGCTCAAGCTTTCTGAAAAGGGTCAATGCAGTATCATCATGGGCTATTGCGACCTTTTTTTTAGCCACGATGGGTCCGGCATCAGGCTTTTCCACCATTTCATGCAGGGTTACGCCTGTGTGTTTCTCCCCGTTTATAAGTACCCAGTTTACAGGGCACCTGCCCCTGTATGCAGGCAGATATGACCCATGAAGGTTGTATGCCCCGGACAATGGAGTTTCAATAATCTCTTTAGAGAGCATTTCCCTGTAATAAAAACTGAATATGATGTCAGGACTTTCAGCCTTTATCCATGCTGTCCATTCCCGCGTATTGGAAGATTCAGGTTTTACACACTTTATTCCTTTCTGTCTGCAAAGCCGGTCAACAGAGTTAAACCATATGTTTTCCTCTGCGCTGTCCCTGTGTGTGAAAACCAGGGGTATGTCAAAACCGGCCCTGTGAAGCGCTTTTATCCCCAGGACTCCCATATTGTGATAAGCAAACACTACAGTCTTCAAAAGCAGATTTCCCTGATTTTGTATAGTGCGCCCTTGGGCGACTTTTCGTGAATCCTCCGTACAGTATATGGAGGCCTCTTTTTGACCTCTCTGTATATACGCCCGACATACTCACCCATAACACCAAAGGCAAGGAACTGGGCGCCAACTAAAAAGAAAAGTACTGCAAAAAGAGTAAATACACCTTCAACTGCCCAGGCAGCGCCAAAGCAGAGTCTTGCAATTGCCAGGATTGTTCCAAATGTAATACCGAAAAACGCCAGAAACATGCCTGCATAAAACATGAATTTCAGGGGGAAATCTGAAAATGAGGTGACCAGGTCAAACTGCAGGGATATGAGCTTTGGCAGGGAGTATTTTGATTTGCCTGCATAGCGTGCCTCATGATCAACCTCTATTTCAATAACGTCCTTGGCAAATGAGGCGGCCAGGGCAGGGATAAATGTAGAGTGCTCACGGCTTTCCAGCATGTAATTCACAACATGACGCCTGTAGCCCCGCAGCATGCAACCCCAGTCTTTGAGGCAGACACCTGTAATGCGGCGGGTAAAGGCATTTACAGCACTGCTCGAAACTTTTCTGAATATCGAGTCCTGTCTGTTTCTGCGAACGGTACCGACCACTTCATAGTTTCCCTGTTCCATGACCTGGATGATTCTTGGGATCTCCTCGGGCGGGTTCTGAAGGTCTGCATCCATGGTGATAATAATCTCACCCCGGCTGTTCTCAAAACCTGCAAAGACAGCAGCATGCTGGCCGTAGTTTCGTGTAAGCTCAATTACCGTTATTTTACTGCCTGCATGCTGCATGAGGATTTCAAGAGAGTTGTCTGTGCTTCCGTCATCCACTAACAGCACTTCGTAGTCACGGCCCAGGTGTTCCATGACCGGAACCAGCCTTGCAAAAAGTTTTTCAAGCACCCTGCTTTCGTTATAAACAGGAATAACAACGGATATTTTTTTTGCATGCATTTTTTATGACTCCATAGTTTGAATATACAGTCAGGATTTTGCTTAATCCTGCTCAGGCATGTGACAGGGAGTTCATCTCTTCACAAGATTCCTTACCACATCAATGACTCGCTGAACCTGCATGTCATCCATTCCCGGATAGATTGGCAGGCTTATAATTTTTCCAGCCAGGCTCTCTGTTACAGGCAGTCTGCTTACACCAAAGAGGTTCTTTATGTAGGTCATGGTATGACATGCCGGAAAATGAAGCCCGTATCCTAAATTCTCTTCTGCCAGACCCGTCATAAAATCTTTCCTGCTTATGGATTTGACTTTCACAACAAAAAGGTGCCACGAATGATCATGGTTAAACACTGGAACACCAGGGAGATCCAGGCCGTCTATCCCGGAAAGGCTCTGAATGTACTGAGAGGCAATTTCATTTCTCCTGCGTGTAATTGTATTGAGACGTTTCATCTGAGTCAGACCGATGGCAGCATGGATGTCAGTCATGTTGTATTTAAATCCTGGTTCTGATATGTCATAACCCGGGTCAGATCCCTTGCCGTAGCGCTTCCAGGCATCGCGTTCAATACCGTGGAACCTCATCAGTTTCAGTTGCTGCATCAGTTGCCCATCATTGCCGGTTATCATCCCTCCCTCCCCTGTTGTAATGTTCTTAATGGGATGAAATGAAAATATGGCAGGGTTTTTATATCCTGCATGTTTTTCCCTGTACCGGGTGCCGATTGCATGGGCAGCATCCTCTATAATCGGAATATTGCCCGTTGCTGTCTCAATGGCATCCATGTCTGCCGGCGCCCCGGCAAAATGAACAGGAATAACAGCTTTTGTTTTATCAGTTATAAGGTTTTTTATCTCAGCAGGTTTAATAAGCATGGTGTCGTAATCAATATCGGCAAAAACAGGCTTTCCTCCGGCAAGCACTATCTGGTTTACAGTGGAGGCAAATGTCATGGAAGGGGTTATTACCTCATCGCCTTTTTTTATGCCAAGGGCCCTAAGCATCAGGTGCATTCCCGCAGTGCCCGAGCTTAATGCTAATGCATGCTTTGCCCCTGTAAGTTCTGCAAACCTGTCTTCAAACTCTGCGCATTTGGCGCCTGTTGTTATCCAGCCCGATTTCATAACAGCAGCTACGGCCTCTGTCTCTTCTGTTCCAAGAAACGGCCTGCTCATGGGGATAAATTCTTTTTTCATTTGCTTCCTTGTCGCTTCTCAGCAGCTATAAAAAGAAGATGATTTTAGAGGTGTACGGATTCGTGATTCCTGCCGGATATGTTCACCCATCACGGTATGTTTCCGGTTTTTTATCAGGAGTGCAATGCTATTCATACAATATAATACATGAAGCAAATTACAAGAAGGTTAAAATAACATTAAAATAAATTAATTTTGGAGTGCTGGTAATATCTGCTAAGATACCCATATTATGGGATCTGTTTTAACGTTTTAACCCTCTTTTATATTTCAGAAATTTTTTAAGGTGAACAAATGAGAACAAGTCAGAAAAAAACCGCAGGTCTCATAGCAGGTGTTATAGTGCTGATACTGCTTGCAAGTCCCAGTAAAGCCTCAATGATGGCCGGTGGCATTATAGTTTGTATCGGAGAGACAATCAGAATGTGGGCAGCAGGGCATCTTCTCAGAAAAAAAGAGCTTACAACCTCGGGGCCATACGCTTACGTAAGGGATCCCCTGTATCTCGGAAGATTTTTTTTAATTGTAGGCTTCTGCACAATGGGCTGGAGCTACAGTCTGATCCTGCTTCCTGCTGCGCTTGGAATATTCTTTCTTAACTATCTTCCCCGGAAATACAAAAAGGAGATGGCCTGGCTTGAGGACCTGTTCGGTGATTCTTATGTGAGATATGCTGATTATGCCAGAAGCCTTATTCCCAGGCTAAAGCCCTATCCGGCTGCCGTAAAAAGGAAATGGAGCTTTGATTTGTTCTGGCAGGAAAACCGGGAACAGTATTTCCTGCTGATTGTTCTTTCCATATGGTCTGCCCTGTTTCTCAGATACAAGGGGCTGTCATGAATGGAGTTTTGTGTCCACCAGCTGTTTTACTGACTAAAGGAGTATATGAGAAAACAGGGGTAACAGAATTTCTTTACACGATTTCAAACGTGCTGAGAACAATTATGACTAAGGCGGAAAATGTAAAATTTACATTAATTGTTTTATTAGTGGTTGTTAAAGTATTTTTTCTTTGTCAACAGGTTCATGCTGAAGAGAAAACCATTGTTAAAAGAGTCTACAACGGAAATACCATAAAGATGCGGGATGGAACAAAAGTGAAATATATCGGTATTGATGCTCCTGACAAAAAAGGTTTACCGTTCTACAGGATGTGCAAAGAAGCAAACAAAAAGCTGGTTAACAAAAAAGAGATTGTAATAAAAACAGATCTGCTGGAAAAGGATGAGAACGGCAAAGTGCTTGCATATGTTTATGTGGGAGATTTGTTTGTCAACGCAGAACTCATAAGGCTGGGATGTGCTCTTGCCTGTAATATGCCACCCAATGAAAGATATAAAGACAAATTTTTTTCACTGCAAAAAGCAGCAAGAAAAGAGAAAAGGGGCTTCTGGGTTTTCGAGGACATAAGCGCTGAGCCGTATTATATCGGATCGAAAAATAAAAAAGAATTTCATCGTCCCGGATGTTTCCATGCAAACCATCTCGATTTTGACGACAGGATTATCCTGAGAACAAAAGAGGAAGCCCTGCGCAGGGGTTTTGCGCAGGACTGGCGTTGCTGTCCGCTTTTTGAAGAACCTGAAGAAGATATAAAAGACAATACAAGTCAGAAAAGGGAAGAACTCAGGTGAGACATTGTTTGTACTATCTTATCAATCTCGTTTTGATCTAAAAAGAAGCTTGTGGACAGGGTAATGGCCCTGTCTGCTACAGAACGGGCGTTGGAGCAGTTTCTGTCAGGAACAAAATCGCTCAGATAGTCGTAATCGGAAACAGCGAGAGCATAGATCCTGGATATGCCAAGCCCTGAATTTTTAAACATTTCCAGAGCTCTTTTTTGTTTAGCCTGCTCATCAAACAGTACTGCTACATACGGATAGGTTGCCCTGTCATGGGGGGCCTCTGTTAATACCCTGATGCCTTTAAGACCCTTAAGTCCTTCTATTATGTCTGATGCTTTTGCCCTTTGTCTGTCTATCTGGTCATTCAGACTGCTAAACGTAACATGGCCCACTGATTTTCTGAACCGGGACACTGAATGCAGGGGAAAATCAATGGTAAAGTATTCCCTTGCAGCTCTCAGCTTTTTGCCCTGCAGGTCCCAGAACATTTCAGGAAGCCTGAACACGAACCAGAACAGTTCTGGCCGGTAAAAAGCCCCGTAGCCTATCAACTGAAGCACCCGCATGCTTTCGTTGATGATATTGCCCTGCAGAAGCTGTTTTGTCTTATCTTCAATTGCCGTGGCGTATTCCATTCTGTTTGTCAGGACAGCCCCGCCTTCATAGAGCGTCAGGCCTTTTCCCGCAGCAAGGCTGAAAAACGAAAAATCTCCCAGCGTTCCCACTTTTCTTCCCTTATATAGTGCACCCAGTGCCTGAGCACAGTCCTCAATAACAAACAGTCCATGTTTTTTAACAACATCTTTTATACTGTCAAAATCAAACGGAATACCTGCCAGGTGATTGATGATAACAGCGGCAATGTCATCCCTGCCGGAACATATTGCTTCCAACTCATCAGAGTTAAAGTTAAAGGAGTCCTTTTCTATGTCGCATACCTCCACATCAAAACCAGCCCTTTTTACAGCCAGGGGCACAAGGGGACATATAAATGAAGGTATAATGATGGTCCTTTTCAGAGATATTTCCTTTAATGTCTTGGCAATGATATATAATGCAGCGGTGCCGGAACAGGTTATGTGTGCAGATGGAACATCAAGGTAATTTTTAAAATCCTTTTCCAGACAGTCATCCTGCCTGACTTTTGCCGTAAACGCCGACAAGAAATCTTTTGCATGGAGGGGAAAGCCGGCTGTTGGAGGTATTTCTCTGAAAATATTCATCTTCTTTATTTAATCAGGATTAAAGCTGTGCTACAATTCGTGCAAAACTGCAAACACTTTACAGGTCTTTGCTGTAATGACAGACACTATTAATTATAAAATTATAGACTCAATTAGTAAAATAAAAAAACAGGAGTGGGATCTGATTTTTGGAGATATTCCAGAAGGGTATCGCTTTTATAAAGCACTTGAGGAATCCGGTCTTGAAGAATTTTCCTTCTATTATGTCCTTCTTTATGAAGATGAAAAGCCTGTTTTAATAGCACCCCTGTTCATCACCAGGTTTGATGTCGATTCTGTCCTTGAGGAGACTGTTGGCAGTTCAATCCGGCGTATTCGCAGGATTATACCAAAATTTCTTGTTTTTAAAACACTGTTTTGCGGATCACCGTTTGGTGAAAACGGAATGCTGGGCATTGCAAATAACAGGCAGGATAATCCGGGCATCATCTCTCAACTGATTAACATACTTAACATGTTTGCTGAAAAAAATGATGTTTCTCTGATTGTTTTTAAGGATTTTATGGAGGCTGATACCCAAACCCTTGATTGTCTCACAGAACATGGTTTTTTTAAGACCGACAGCTTTCCGTCAGCCATTGTTGATCTGGGGTTTGACTCAATGGATGCATACTTTAAAAGTTTAAGCCGTGGAACAAGAAAGAGCCTGAGGCGCAAGCTCAGGAAAGCCTATGCAAAGGCTGACATTACTGTAATGGTTGTACAGAACGTTGCAGATATCGTTGATGATATCTACAGGCTTTATGAAAACACCCATAATGCCGGCAAGACAAGATTTGAAAAACTCACCAAAGAATTTTTTACAAAAATAGCAGAAAATTTAGGCCCAGGGTGTAAATATTTTCTTTATCATGTAAACGGACGGCTTGCGGCTTTCAACCTCTGTTTTGTCCACAGGGATTTGCTCATTGATAAATTTATTGGTTTTGATTACGATATAGCCTATGATTACAGCTTGTATTTTTTAAGCTGGTGCTATAATGTGGACTGGTGTCTGCAAAACTCCATACACCATTACCAGGTGGGGCAGACTGATTATGCCCCCAAAAAACAACTGGGAGGAAAACTCGTTCCCCTCTATGCATATGTAAAACACACTAACCCTCTGCTTAATCTCGTGTTAAAGATTCTTTCAAAATTTTTGTCTGTCTGAGCGCGCTTATTGGTTTGTGTCATTTTTATGCCCCTGATACAGATAAAAGGTTTTTAAATATATGCTGTCTGAGTCAATTCGCATACTTAATTTTGATGATAGCCTTATTGAACAGAACAATCTTATTGAACAGTTCAGCCCTGAAATTGTTGACCTTAAAAGAATCGGACCTGCAAGCCGGCTTTGGCTAAGTGCCGGAGCAGCCCGGGAAGTCACAAAGGCTCTGGAACCGGCAAAGAAGAACTCCATAACGTTTATAGGGTCAGGGGACTTTCACCATATCTCCAGCCTTCTGATCGGTCAATTTGATGAACCCATCAGCATAATCATATTTGACCATCACCCTGACTGGAACATGCTTCCACCCAGCGCGGCATGCGGTTCATGGGTAACGAAGATCCTCGAAAAACGGAATGTTAAAAAAGTAATCCTCTGCGGCATATCTTCTTCCGACATCTCAAGCCTGTCGATTTACAGTGCCAATCTGCGATCTTTGTCCGGTAACAGAGTGGAGATATACCCTTATGCACACCAGCCTACCATCAATGTCTTCAAGCATGTACCGTCCAATAGATCTATCCGTATAAAAAGAAAATGGCTGTGCAGGGATATATACTGGCAGGGACTCAGGGGCAGGAATTTAGAGGAGTTTTTTTTAAATGTCCTGTCAGAGGTTGAGACTAAACGTGTGTATGTCAGTATTGACAAGGACTGCCTGAAGGCTGATTATGCTCTGACAAACTGGGAAGAAGGATGTTTTGATCTCAGTGAACTGCTCCTGTTGCTGCGGATGATAAAAGAGCATATGGATATTTGCGGTGTTGATATAGCAGGAGATTATTCGGCACCAAAACTGGCAGGGTGGTTTAAAACCATATGTTCGCTCATTGACCACCCGAACAATTACACTGCCAAAGGGCAAAATGCAGCGTCTATACGTTCGATAAACGGGCAGACGAATATCAAGCTTTTAAAAGCGTTGATAAACTGAAGCATTTTGGACCATTGGAAATGACAACCGTAACCTAAACTGAGCGATTTTTCATATTGCAGAGGTCACAGCAACAGCTTTTCACTCATTCTCGGCAGACATCCCTGACTGCCTCCGAGGTAAGCATTACGCTTCACCCTCCAGGTGAAACTTATGTAATGCTTAAATCCGTTCAAAGTTATTGCTGTGACTGTCCTTTGCAAAAAGTATATATTTAGAATCGCTCAATTTAGGTGTAAGTTAACACGGCACTATTTTGTTGCCACAAGTACAATGCCTAACACCACAAACAAAGTGCCCATGATCCGCTCCCGGTTTAACTTTTCCCCAAGGAAGAAAAATGAAGCTGCCAGTATGATAATGTACTGTATGCTGTCGAGAGGAAATGCAACACTCAGGTCAGTATGGGCCAGTACTATGAGCCACATGGCCATACCGCAGCAGACCATGACCAGGCCGCACCATATAACAGGAATTTTTAAAATCTTGAAAGCAAATATTATATAATCTTTTATGCTTTTTGTAGGTTCATTTTCCAGACTGTTGGCCCCTTTTTTATACAGGATATGCATGCCGGCGCTGCATATTTCTGCTAACAGGATGAGCATGAATATTTTCAAAGTCATTTACTCTGCCTCTTTCTGAGTTGACCTGGATATAAAAAATATACCTGTAATTATGAACAGGATTCCTGTCCACTGAGCCGGGGATACCTGCTCGCCTAAAAAGATAATTGACAACAGTGCAACAATGATATAGCTGGTACTCCCGGTCGGAAATGCAACACTCAGGTCAATCTGGGAGAGTACTGCAATCCAGAGGAAAAAATTTATCACATAAAAGGAAATGCCAATCCAGAAACCGGAGCCACTGGCCATACGTGAAAGGAAGTCGAAAAAATTGGAAAAGCCCACGTCAGGGATGTTGGTTGCCATGGCTGCCTTTTTAAAAAACAACTCAGCAAACGACTCAATGATGTCGGTCATTATGATGAGGGTGAAAACTACAGGGGTAAGTCTGCCTTTTGTTCTTTGCATTTACTGACCATGCCCGCAATCTATTTTAACAGTTCAATGCCTTTTTGCAGAGCCTCTTCAAACAGATCAACTGCAAGGTCTATTTCTTTATACGTTATGTAAAATGACGGGGCTATGGTGAATACATTTTTATAGTAACCACCGACATCAAGAATCAAACCCCTCTTTTTGCCACCAGCAGTCAAGTCACCGTTTAATCCTATGTTTGTTACAGCATCAGTAAGTTTTTTGTCTGGTGTGTAACCATCTTTCTGACATATCTCAACCCGTATTGCAAGTCCAAGTCCGTCAACATCGCCAATCTGGGGGTATCTTTTCTGAAGCCCCTGCAGCCGCTCTGCAAAATAGGCGCCTTTTTGAGGAATCTGTGTGGCAAAATCGGATTCTTCAATAAGTTTCATTGTCTCCAGTCCAACGGCAGTGCCAAGGGGGTTTGAAGAAAAAGTTGAGTGAGTTGAGCCTGGAGGAAAAACCTCTGGACATATAAGCTCCTCTTTTGCCCAAATGCCGGAAAGAGGATTAAGTCCGTTTGAGAGTGCTTTTCCAAATGTTATTATATCCGGTACTACCTTGAAGTGCTCAATGGCCCAGAACTTCCCTGTCCTGAAAAAACCCATCTGGATTTCATCATCAACCATAAGGATATTGTACCTGTCAAGGATTTTTTTCAATCCGCGGAAGTAGTTGGCAGGGGGGTAGATGTAACCGCATGTCCCCTGCATGGCCTCAATGTAAAAGGCACCGAATTCACACTTGTCTGTTTTGGTGTTCAGGACTGCATGATATTCGGTTTCAAACAGTTTTTCAAATTGTCGCAGGCAGTACAGGTCGCAGTCTTCTTTTTTTTGTTCATAGTGACACCTGAAACAGTAGGGATATGGAACAAAACATGCCCTGTCACCAAAATGGCCGAACTTCTCTCTATATCTGTAGCTTGAAGTGATAGCAGACGCACCAAGGGTTCTGCCGTGATAACTGCCCATGAAGGCAAATACAGGATTCTTGCCTGAATGGTTCCTGACAATCTTCAGGGAATCTTCAACAGCAGCGGACCCACCCACATTGAAGTGAACCCTTCCTTTTATGCCAAAAGATTTTTCTATCCCCTGTGCAAGTTTTGCGGCTAACTGTATCTTCTCCTCGTGCAGATACTGACATGCAAGCTGGGGCAGTGTATCAATCTGCCTTTTCAGTGCATTGTTTAACCTGTTGTTTTTGTAGCCGAAACTGGCTGCCGAATACCACATCTGAAGATCAAAATATTCAGTGCCATTCCGGTCATAAAGGCAGTTCCCCTCAGCAGCAATAAAAATATTCAACTTCCCGGCATAGTGGACTGTATCACCCCAGGAGCAATATCTGGCCTCCAGATCGAGAAGGTCTGCTTCCTCAGACAGAAGCAGCTGTTGGCATTCGCTTTGATCTTGACTCATTGTCATACTCCCTCATATAGTTGTAAATATCTCCGAAGTCATTAAAAGACAGGCAGGGTCTCTGCGTTTCTCTGAAATGCTTCAGCAGCGTGCTTTTGGCAAATACAATGTCGGAATGATGTGCAGGACAGATATCGGAAAGTCCATCCCCTATGTATAAAATCTTTTTTTCCGGATGAGTTTTGTTTGCGAGATTGCTTGTTTTACAGTGGGCACAATGTGCACACAGGAGGTTAGTATAAGGGAATGAAGGTATGAGCCGGTCTTTACGGAACCTGAGGGTGTTTGAATATATCCTGACACCGCTGATTTTGTTATTTTTCAGGATGGTTTTAATTAGAAATGAAAAGCTGTCACTTAATATGACAGGAGTCATGCCTATCTTTTTTATCAAAGCAAGAAGTTTAATAAAGCATGGATCCACTGGTATTGTGGAGAGATATGCAGTAAGGTCCTTTTTCGTTACATGGATTGAACTGAGCTGTCCCTCCAGGCATTCTTTGGACCCTATAAGTCTGTTGCTCCAGGCCTTTTCAAATATCATCCAGTCTCTGTTAATTGAAAACCGTTCTATGATACTGTCAAGTACATCAAAAGGGGTAATGGTGTTATCAAAGTCAAAACAGACCATACAGTTTGTAATATCCGAGAATGATTCAGGTGAAGCAGGTGACAGGCGAGAATCTTTTTTATGTGCCGAGGTTATAACATTCAGATATCTGGAGGGCATGGCTTTTATCCTTAGAAGATTTTTTAGTTTTCCTTTTTCGTGCTGCCTGTAATTCGTTTATAAAAATCATACATCCTGTTCGCCACTGTGTCGCGCTCCTGGTCAGCAGTGATGACATGATAGGAATCATTAAGCAGCACCAGCTCTTTTGTTTTTGAATTGATTTTGTCTAAAATAAAGGTGGAGTTTCTGATACTGGTCATATCGTCATCTTTTGCCTGTATGAGTTGTACAGGCACATTTATGTCAGGCAGCAGTTTTGTGAGATGCTTTACCAGCAGGTTAAGCTGATGCAGGAGTGTTAACGGGAAATAGGGATATCCGTACTGTTCAACCATGGTCGGGTCATTTAGTCGCGCTCTGCTGAAATGTTTATGAACACGTTTTTGTAATGCCTTGTTTTTAAAACCATAAGGAGGATCTTCCTTGAAGTAGACAACATGTTTCAGAGGAGTTGCATAGAACAGCGGCAGAAGGATTGTAGAATACCATGGTACGTTCCATCCGTCATAGAAAAGAGTAGGAGACAGGCATGTTATGCCGGAAATAGTGTCACTGAATTCTTCGCCAAGCAGCAGGGCGAGAAGCGCACCCATTGAGAGCCCGGACGCAAAAACCGCTCCTTTACTGTTGTTGCGCATCTGCAAAAAAGCCTCACGGACGGATTGATAACAATCCTGCCAGGTTATTTTTTTCAGCGTGTTTATCGGTTCACCATGTTTTGCAAGCCTTGGACACACCACTGTATAGCCCATTTTTTTGTTAAAGAAGTTTGCCAGAAATCGCATCTCATTTGGTGTTCCGGTAAGCCCGTGTATTAAAAGAATGGTTTCCCCGCTGTCACCCTTTAAAAAAAGACCGTTTTTTTTCAGCAAGCTGTTTCCTGATCCCTCCCCCCGTGTCTTTTTTACTTTAAAAGAAAAATTCAGTGACATTTTAAATTCTTTCAATTCATGCTGCTGCGTATTAAAAAAACAGTTTCATTGTTTGCCATATAGTGTATTCAGGCTATTCAGCAGAGAAAAGAGTTTATTCAAAATTATGCTAAATAGCAAAGCAAAATTAAAAAAAAATTAAAATTAAATTAAATAAATTTAATTTAACGCCATAACCGTCAACTTTGCTCAGTCCTCTATAAACAAATTAGCCTGAAGTTGTTTGCGTTGAAGGCGCAAACGCAACAAATCTGTCAATGCGTTTGTGCTGTAAGTCATATACAAGGTCTTGTGTGAAACGTCAAAATGTTGAAGGCCTTTTTGAACAGGTTTTCTACCGAGATGATTAACCCTGCGATGCAGATATGTCAAGTCATTTTTTGCAAGTCCAAATATTTACCAATGTTTTGAAGGCATTTCAGGAAACCCTTTGTACAGTATTGTGACTCTGGAAAAGGAACATCCATAATGTTAAACAACAACAGGCTTTTGACCTGCTATAACATCGCAGCGGTAATTTAACAGGTTGTTGCCCAAACCAGGTGAAGTTAATTTTTTTAATCTAACTATTAGAGATAATCGTTATGGCCGGTGATGTCCAAAAACAGTGCTTGCTCCCTGGTAATATGCAATTGTTTCATCAACATAATGCTCCTGAACAGGGCCAGCCTGAGGATCAGCTTCAGGATGACTGAGCTGGAATGTTTTGATCTTCTTTTTCGGACAAAGCATAACAAAAATATTGTCTTTCATGTAACCAAGTTTTTCATAGTTGCCGATGAATGCCCTTTCGTTACATTTCTTTGTGTGAAGCATGGATGATCCCAGGAAAGCGCTTTTGTATGTCCAGTTGAGCATATCAAAAATAGTTGGTGCTGTGTCTGCCTGGCTTGCCAGCCTGGTCATACGCCCGGGTTTTATAATTCCAGGAGCATATATTATGAGAGGAATGTGATATCTTCTTACAGGCAGGTCTGTTTTCCCTGAACTGCTTCCGCAATGGTCTGCAACAAGAACAAAAATTGTATTTTTAAACCATGCTTTTTTCTCTGCAGATGCGAAAAACCTGCCAATAGCATAGTCTGTGTATTTAACGCCCCGTTTTCTTCCTCTGTGCCTTGCAGCTTCAGGAATGTTTATGCTTTTTTCCGCTTAAGCAGGAAATGTGTATGGCCTGTGGTTGGAGGTTGTCATAACAAAAAAGAAAAAAGCGTTTTTTGAATTAAAGGACTTGTCAGCCTCCTTTATAACCTTTCCAAGCAGGTCTTCGTCACATACTCCCCAGATGTTGGCAAAGCTGATTTCATTTTTAGATAATTTTGTCCTGTCAACAATTTGGAAACCATTGTGGCTGAAAAAATAATTCATGTTGTCAAAATATCCATAACCACCATAGATGAATTTATTCTCATAGCCTTTTTGCTTAAACACAGTTCCAATGGAAAAAAGATTTTCATTGTGGGGACGCTTTACAATGGAGCGCCCAGGTGTAGGGGGAAGAGAGAGACAGACTGCTTCCATCCCCCGCACAGTACGCGTACCTGTTGCATAAAAGTTTGTAAACAGAAGACCGTTTTCTGCGAGGCGATCCAGGTTTGGAGTCAGGGTGTCAGTGTTTCCTAAGCCCCCCAGGTATTCCGCACTCATGCTTTCCATCATTATAAGAATGACATTATATTGCTTCTCCTTTCCACCGTTGTTTTTAATAATCCTCTGGACAGAAAATCCGGTGCTGTCATCCGTGAAGCCGGTATGTGAGTCCCCAAGCATTTTGTGAAGAGTGTTGAAAACCTTTTTTTTGCTGCGGGTAGCATAAAATTCATAATAGTTCAGACTGTTGTTTCTGAATGCTGAAAAAAGAGTATAAATTCCGTTAGCAGCCAGGTTGTTGTTATATTTGTTTTCAGATACACGTGGAACAGCTGTATTAATGCAGGCATAGCATATAAGCGAAAGGCTTAAAACAGGAACTGCACGTACTGCTCTTTGTTTTAAAGCATCTGATGTGTTCAGCATAATTTTAACAGGTTTCATGCATATAGCAAAAAGAAGCAGTGATGCAACACCGGTAAGCGTAAAAAGTGTTGTAAGCGGATATGATTCTCTTATGTTTCCAAGGACTTCATTTGTATATACAAGATAGTCAACAGCAATAAAGTTAAACCGGGTACCGAACTCATCCCAGAAAAAAAATTCGGCAACCCCTGTAAAAACAAGAAGCCATATGCCCGCAAGAACAGTAGCATACAGAAAACATCTGTTGATTCCTGATCGAAACAAACTGACAGGCATCAGAACAAGATAGCATGTAAAAGGAATTACGAGATAAGAAAATGCTGCGATATCATAAATTAAGCCAGTGAAAAAAACTTTCACAATCCCGGCAAGGGTTGTGTCAATATCACTGAAACTTGACCAGACAAGTACAGACCTGGTGGCCATGGAGGTGGTTTCAAAGATAAAAAACAGGATGATAATAATTCCAAAACGGTTTGCTGATGCTCTTGACATATTTTTAACCTTATCCGGTTATTAATCTGTTCAGGCATGATGAGGACATATTATAATGATACCCCTGTTTTGAGGCCTGGCAGTTCATTCAACAACAAGAACCTTGTGGTTTGAGTTCTCTTTTGTGACATTAGCGTGTTTAAAAATAATTTTTTTCATGACCTGATCATGCTTGTTTTGGACTTATAGATAGAAACAGTATAAAGAGTTAATGTTAAACAGAAGTTAAAATGAAATTAATAAAAAGTAACTTTATCGGTGACACAGCTGAGACAATATTTGAAGATTAAATATTATTAATTTGCATTTAACTTGTTTTTAATCTCACAGGGGTAAATTTCCCGAAGCTTACTTTCTTTAAGCAGGTATCAACACAGGTTTGATGCCCTGCAACTTGCGGCGGGGTAGTTCATTATATTTTTTGTTTCACACAAAAAAGTTTTAAGGCATGAAAATTGTGTTGTTACCAGTCTTATGAACCAGCACCCCATGGAAGGTCGCAGCATTATTAACCATGATGCCTGAAGTGCCAACACTCTGGGTGCGTAACAGTTGTGGAGGCCCTTAAGATGAAAGTACCTTTTGTAGACTTAAAGAAACTGCATGATCCTATCCGCAATGAAATAGATGATGCAATCTCTTCTGTTGTTGACAGAAACGCCTACATAAAACAGAAAGATTTGCAGATGTTTGAAGAGGAAATGGCCGGATGGCTTGGAGCAAAAGCGGTTACTGGAACTTCCTGTGGCACCTGCTCTTTACAGTTGGCATTAGAAGCTCTGGGAATTGGCTCCAATGATGAAGTAATTACAGCGGTTAATACAGCCATACCTACCGGTGAGGCCATTACAGCAAGTGGTGCCAATGTGGTGTTTGCCGACATTAAACCAGGAACTTTCACCCTTGACCCTGCATCTGTCCACAATGCCATAACATCACACACCAAAGCTATTATCCCCGTACATCTCTATGGGTTTCCTGTGCCTATGAATGAGATATTAAACATTGCTTCAGAATATAACCTTTATGTGATAGAAGATGTTGCTCAGGCACAGGGGGCTGCTTATCATGGGAAAAAAGCCGGCACTTTTGGAATTCTCAGCTGTTTCAGTTTTTTTCCTTCCAAAAATCTTGGAGCTTTTGGAGATGGTGGCGCAGTGGCAGGAATGGATTCAGAACTTATTAACAGAACTGCCATGCTTGCAAATCACGGCAGAAAGGAAAAATATGTTCATGAATTTGAGGGCTATAACTACCGCCTTGACAATTTACAGGCTGCTGTTTTGAGGGTAAAACTAAAATACCTTGATCAATGGAACCGGAAACGGAGGGCCGCTGCTGCATTGTATGATGAGGGTCTTTCAGAAACAGATGAGGTTATAACACCTGTTCCCCCGGAAAACTGTGAATCTGTTTACCATCTTTATGTCATAAGGATTCCTGACAGGGACAGCCTTGCAGCTTTCCTTAAAGAAAAAGGTATTGCCACCGGACTGCATTATCCAAGGCCTCTTCACCTTCAGCCTGCTTATGCCAGGCTTGGTCTGGGCTCAGGATGCTTTCCGGAAGCAGAAAAAGCAGCACAGGAAATTCTTTCTCTTCCAATGTTTCCGGATATTTCCCCTGAGCAGACAGGGTTTGTGTGCAGGACAATAAAAGAATATTATAAAAATGTCAGAAAATAATTCACCAAATGTTTTTTCAGAACCCGGGGTTTCTGTCATTATCCCTGTATTTAATGAACAGGATAATATTGCAGTGCTAATTAATGAAATAAATCAGGCTGTTTCTTTCCTGAACAGCAGTTTTGAAGTTATATGCATAGATGATAAAAGTACTGATAACAGTCTGAAAATATTGACACAACTAAAACAGACATTTCCGTGGCTGCGTGTTGTTGAGCACAAAATCAATTGTGGCGAGAGTGCTGCCCAGGCAACAGGCTTCAGGTCTGCACGGGCTGATATCATCATAACCATGGATGGAGACAGACAGAATGATCCTGCAGACATCCCTGTTCTTCTGAAAGCTCTTGGACCGGCTATAGACTGTGTTTGCGGGGTCAGACGTAAACGGGAAGATGATTTTGTTAAACGTCTTTCATCAAAAATAGCCAACAGATGCCGCAATATAATAACAGCTGACAAAATAACTGATGCAGGATGTACATACAGGGCGATCAGACGCACAGCCTTGAAGGAAATTCCTGTTTTCAATGGTATGCACAGATTTTTACCCACCATGCTTCGGATGCAGGGTTATTGTGTTGTTGAAGTTCTGGTTAACCATCGCCCTCGAACAGCAGGTGTCTCCAAATATGGTGTGGGAAACAGGTTGTGGAGGGGTGTTATAGACTGCTTTGCCATGCGCTGGTATGCCATGCGCTGTGTCACCGGCAAAAGATTGAATTCTGAGAAAAACATATCAGGAGACAGCAGGTAATGGGTCCTTTTTTTTCGTGTCCGGCCCGGATTACCTCTTCTGCTGACAGCAAAGGGGTAAAGATCTGGCAGCATCCTGTTCTTAAGGGATCAATGCTTCTTATTATTCTGCTTGGCGGGCTGGGGGTTGTATATTTGTCACCACTGCGTGATCAGTTAAGGCATGTTCATGCAATGAGAGACATGATTATATCAACCAGCTGGGCAGCGCCGGTTGTCTTTACGCTTGCTGCCGCACTCCTTGTTTCCATTGGCTGTCCCCGGCTTCTTCTTTGCCCCATATCCGGAATGACCTTTGGTTTTATATATGGTTTGCTCTGGGCACAGGCAGGTACAATTCTCGGGTCTTACATGACTTTTCTGGTCGTTCGGTTGCTGGGCCGCGATCTGGTACTTAATAAATGGCCATCGTTAAACCGTTTTTCTTCTCTGTTTGAAAGCCGGGGTATAGCCACTGTCTTTGTTGTCAGGCAGATGCCTGTTGGAGGTGTCTATATTAACGTGCTCCTTGGACTGTCTTCGGTCAGACATCGCGATTTTCTCCTTGGAACAGCCCTCGGAATATTACCTGAAGCAATACCGGCAACTCTTATTGGTTCAGAAGCAATAACTGCAGGAACCCCAAGGTCCGTTTTTTTTATAATTACAGCTGTTTCAGGACTTGTTTTGATATGGATTTCTGCAGCGTGGTATCTGCGCTCATCACAATTGCCAATAGCAGAAATTGTCAGAAAAATTTCCGGCAAAATAAAAAACAGAAACAAGACTACAGAAGATAATTATACTCAGGCAACATGAAAACTTCTAAAACAAAGGTGCCATGGAAAACAGACAGATAAGGATACAACTTCAGAACTGCTATATTTAATTCCATCATATCCTAAACCGGCTTAAACATTAACCTGCATCAGGATTATCAGTGAAGATATCAGGACACCATACGCGCTATAGTGATCTCTTAATAGTCATATTATTATTGCTGGTATCAGCATGGGTGCTGTTTTACAGGCTTGGAGACCCTAATTTTTACCATGTAAGACTGGAGTCCCGCCGCGTTCAGACAGCACAGGCAATGATTGAAACCGGTGACTGGCTTGTACCCCGTCTTTGTGGTAACCCAATGCTTACCAAACCGCCTTTATATTACTGGGCTGTGGCACTCTGCACGCCCGGACAAAGGGTAAGCGAACTTACTGCCAGGATTCCATCTGCTGTTGGAGGGCTGGGCACCCTTTTTTTTACCTTTCTTATAGCACGCCTTCTTTTTGATAAAAAATCAGCTGTTTTATCTGTAGTTGCACTGCTTGTCACAAATATCTTTATCTATGAGGCCCGCTATGCTGAAATGGAGTCTCTGCTGATTTTTTTTATAACAGCTGCAGTATATTGCTTCCTGAAGGCATACAAAAACCGTTCCCGTGAAGGACGATGGGTTGTGTGTGCTTTTGCAATGATGGGCTTTGGCACAATAACAAAAGGGCCTTTTGCATTTACTTTTCCCCTCATTCCGCTTGCAGCATATCTTTTTCTGTACAAAGAAGCGGGATTCATGATAAGGAGGCCGTTTCTATACGGCCTGGCATTGTTTTCTGTTATTGTGCTTCCATGGGTGGTCTATATCTTAAACAGGTTTCCGGGATTTTTTCATCTTTTGTTCTGGGAAACCATATTATACTACTCAGCAGGATATGAACACAGCAAACCATTTTATTTTTATATTGCAAAAACCTACAAAGTTTTCTTTCCCTGGATTTTCTTTCTCCCGGCTGCCCTGTGGATTGCCTTCAGAAAACAGGGTGAAAAACTCTGTCGTGAATATGTATTTATCCTTCTGTGGATTTTCGGCAATATGCTTTTTCTTTCATTTTCAAGTGCAAAAAGGGAATATTATCTTGCCCCGCTTGCCCCTGCTGTGGCAATTCTTACAGGGGCTGCATGGCATGCTTTCTGGGACAGGTTCTCAGAGAAACTGAAACATAAATCCTCAACTACTGTTCAAAGCATATTTTTTTATGCAGGTGCAGTATTAGCCATTGCCTCCTTTTTTACAGGCGATCCATTTGAAATAAATTTTCCTGGAGACCATTTTCCCCACCTGCCCTGTTTCCTTCTTTTTACTGGCCTCTGTTTTATGCTGGTCGCAGGGTTGAATAAATATTGTCGGCATCTTCGGCCAGGGACGGCCTGTTTTTTCTCAATTTCAGGAATTGTCCTGTTGTTTCATTTTCTCTACCTGACATATTCAGTCCCTGTAATAAATGTTGAGGGATCTGCAAAGTCTTTTTACAGATATGTTGGTTCTGTCCTGTCCCACGGAGAACCTCTGGGATACTACGGATCCTATGAAAACTATGCCCTGAGATTTTATTCCCGCAGAGACATAACATATTTCACCAGGCGTCAAATTGAAGATGCCAAAAGATTTATGTCTTTACCCGAAAAACGGTATATAATAATGACCTCGGGAAATTTTGAAAAAAAATATTCTGATATGCCATGGAAAATAATGCTTGAAAGCAGGTATGCAGAGCGCAGATCCTGGAAGCAATATCTTCTTTTATGTAACAGGTAAATTCTTTTTTTAACAGCTGCGATTACTTTTTTTGTTATCGGCGTCTGCAGGACCCGGCTTTAGCTGTGAAAAATTGATCTGATACAGCCTGCAAAAATTATTTTTCAGATTTCAACCTGAATCCTGGTTTTCGGTCAGACACTATCTGTAAAACAGTTTCAGCTGATACAGGATCTTTACCAGCGTGTCCATGTGCGTCATGTTGAAGGTTTCTGTGTCCAGAGTTTCATTGTCATTCATGTTTGTAACCCTTTCCCGGGCAAGCTGGTAACTTCCTGCAGGCAATATTGCCTTATACTGTCCATCCATATACGCCATTCCACCCCACCCGCTTACAACTGTGAAATCACGATGCGTTTTTGCATACATGTCAAAGCCAAATGAATAATCATCTCCAGGATTTGTGACACCAAGCAGATTCAATAAGGTTGCAGGTATATCAAGGTGGCTGGTCAGTCGGCTAACAACAGAGGGAGGTTTGCCTGGTACCCGAATGATCATAGGAACACGGATCTGTTGCTGCGGGTAGCCACAGGAATGTCCCCAGTGTCCTCTTTCCATGAATTCTTCGCCATGGTCCCCGGTAATAATGATAATAGTAGAATCCGTGAGATGGTGCTCTTTAAGATAAACAAGCAGGCGCTTAATCTGTGTGTCAAGATGATAGCATGAATTGATGTACCGGTTTTTTATCAGCTGAATGTCTCTGTTAAGATCCATAGTCAGGTAGTTCACCTCCTTAAGATATGGCGTGCGTATGGCACACTCTTCTGGAAAGAAATACCTTGCATGTGGTGATTCAAAAAACATGTAGGCAAAAAACGGCTGGTCGGAATTTCTTCTGCTCAGAGAAGATAGAAGCCTGCTGACCTGTTTGCGGTCATCTTTCCACTTTTCTGTCCTGGTGGGTCCGCATGGATGCAACTGCTCACGTGGTATTCTGGCAAAAATTGTGCTGTCAAATTCAGGGTAGCTGAATTTTGTGCTGCTGTACAGGAACATCTGATATTTCCTGTCCAGAAGCGTGTCAATGAGCACAGGACCACATCTCTGTTCCCGAAAAGCAAACCAGTAAGGGGCATAGAGTCCATAGAACAGTCCAAACAGGGCCGAGCGGGTATCATGCCCTGCACTGTAATGCTGTTTAAACCACGTGGACTGCTGTGCAAAACTCCAGGTGGCAGGCATGATCTGCGGGTCCAGCATGTCCCACCTCAGGGATTCGGATACAAGCAGCATTATATTATAGTTTTTTGCAGACGAAGCGGTTCTGAGTGGGCGGAGAGGATAGAGCAGTGCCCCCGCCCCAGGAGTAAGTTTAAATGTGGAGCTTTTGGAAGGCTTAAATCCTAAACTTTTACCAAAGCTCCTGATGGTTAAATTCGGATAAAGTGGGAAAAAACGGCTAACTGAAATAACGGGGGAATATCCGATAAAATCACTGATGCTGTAAGCCATTGTATTGAAAATCAGAGCCCCTGACGCAATTATGGCGATAATGGCAGGCATGCGAGATGAATAAAATCGCCGCAGTGCCGGGCTGATGTTTCTTAAACAGAATGCCATAAGCATCAATACCGTCTGCAGCATTAGAAAACAGGCAATCACCAGTACAAGCGTTGCAATTGTATTTTTGTCTGCTTCCATGGACTCGACCCCTCCTTTTGTGGTAATCAGATTCAGCACAAAACCGTTGTCAATGTGGAACCTGTACATGCGAAAGATGAGTTTATCGAGATAAATCAGGATCTGTATGGCTGATGTGCCGGCAACAGCTGTAACGCAGACAAGCATGGTATTAAGCCTCCGGAATCCGGAGGTGAACCATGCTAAAAGACAGACAGGTACAATGACAGGCAGGAGATAGATAACACACTGGGAAAAATAGATTAATGTGCTGAGTACATAAGCTAAAGGACTTTCAAAGTTCATGAAATTGATATATGGAAAAGCATTTACAACGGTAGCCGCGTATGTAAACAGATAATAAATTCCCAGGGTGGATGACAGGCTTTTGAATGGCTCTGTACCCGATTGCACGGATATTTGCTCAGGACAGCTGTGGTTGCGTAGAACAGTATTTTTCATGATTTGTCTTAATTTCAGTTTTCAGTCGTGTTTCACAAAGAATTTTTTATTAAAAAACAGACAAATAAGAATCGGCATAAAAACAAGCACAAGCGGGATTTGAACAAAAAGGCCTGATGTTATTGCAATTGCAAGGGGTTGAAGCATGGCGGATCCGTCTCCAATGCCCAGTGAAAGGGGAGCAAATGCTAAAATTGCTGCAACAGTTGTCATTGCTATTGGACGCATCCTGTTCCTGCCGGCAAGGATAAGGCGGTAATGCCGGGGAAGAGCATCATCAAGACCAACAAATTCCGAATAGAAGAATATTTCAATTTCAGTAACAATACCGATAACCATGGTCATTCCCATCATTGCGGTTATGTTCATGTCCGTACCTGCTAACCATAGCCCGGTAAAAACTGCTGACACAGCAACCAGTGATGTCAGAATCATGGAAAAGGCAGCAGCAAAGCTTTCATAGAGATAAAGCAAAAGGATAAAAACAAGTACAACAGCACTTATGAAAACGCCAAGCAGGCCACGAAATGCAATTTGCTTCTGTTCGTACATCCCACCCATGGTGTAATAAATATGTTCTGGTATAAGGCCGGGTCTTTTGAGCTCTTTCATAACATCTGCAATCGTAGAACCCATATCGCGCCCGCTTATTCTTCCTGTTACAGCAACCATTCTCTTTAAATTCTCCCTCATTATCTGTGGCTGGCCTGCTTCAGGAACAAGCCTGGCAATACGCTTTAGAGGAACCAGATGCCCGTCGCCAGTCCTTATTAGAAGTTTTTTTACAGCCATGCTTAAACTTCGCTGCGATTCCGGAACCCAGATGCGCACGCCGACCATTTTGGGGCCCTCCTGCAGTTCAGTGGCAACGACACCTGTCAGATACTCTTCAATTTTCTCAGTCACATCTCCGTGGGTAATTCCGTCTGCTGCAGCTTTAACATGGTTTACATATACATTCAGTGCATTGCCTGCCAGCACAACACCGTCAGCAACATCAACGACTCCCCGGACATGTTTCAGGCTTTCTGCAACCCTGATGGCAATATTCTGGAGACAACTCCCGTTGTCGGAAAACAGTTTTACCTCGATTGGTTGTGGAACAGCTGTCAGATCACCTATAAGGTCTTCCATAAGTCTGGCCATCTCAATTTGAAGACCCGGAACTTCTGTGATTATGCGCTGCCTTAACTCGTCCATGACCACATCAAGACCGCGCCTTGGTGGAGGCTTTAACCTGACAAAAAAATCACCTTCATTAGCCTCTGTTATATGTTCGCCAAGACTCAGTCCTGTTCTCCTGGAATATGTAAGAACGTCCGGGGTTTTCAGCAGAATCTTCTCAACATGTTGCAATAACAGGTTGGTTTCAGTAAGAGATGTCCCGGATTCTGCCCTGTAATCAATAATAAAACCACCTTCATCTACTGAAGGAATAAATCCTGAACCAATATTTTGAAAAGCAAAATATCCCAGTGCGACAAAAGGAACAATAAAGGCAAAAACAAGAAAAGGCCGGGAAAAAAGTTTTTTCATCAAATTATCATAATGCCTGTGAAAAAATTCCGTAGATCCACCCGCCCTGTTTTGATGTGCATTATTATGCTTCAGGAGATGCAAAGACATCAGAGGTATTGCAATCCATGCCATAAGAAAGGATATAATAAGGGCAGCTGCCATGGTCAGAGAAAACGCCTTGAAAAAACTACCCGTAACACCGCTTATAAAAGCAAGGGGAGCAAAAATAATTATGGTTGCTGCAGAAGAACCTGCCAGCGGACGGGTAAATTCAACCACTGATTTATTTATAGAATCGCCGTAACTGCCTCCTGCATCCTGCATACGCCTTATAATGTGTTCAATCATCACAATGGCATCATCTATTACAAGGGCAATAGCTGCTGCCATTCCTCCAAGGGTCATGGTGTTAAAACTCATATCAAGTGCATGTAAAAGCAGTATTGTTGTGCAGAGCACTACAGGCACAATTACCAGGGCAATGGCCGTAATTTTTAAGTTGCGGAGAAACAGAAACAGAACTATAGCTGCAAGCCCTACACCTGTCACTATGGCATCCCTGACACTGTGTGCTGATGATATAATTAATCTGCTCTGGTCATACCAGTTGGAGATATGGATTCCGGCGGGAAGATGTCTGCTGATTTCCACTGTTTTTTGCTCTACATCTTCGGCAATTTTAACGGTATTGCCATCAAGCTGCTGATATATCTGAAACAGAACAGCATCATGTCCGTCAGCTGTCACACGTGTCCACCTGGGAGAAACACTGCGTTTGATTATTGCAATGTCGTCCAGATATATAATTCCATGCTGATTTTTCCTTATGATTATTTTTTCTATTTCCCTGCTACTGTCCAAACGGCTGTCTGAAAGCACAAGGTAGAGCTTATAGTTTTCTTCCAGTCTGCCCACGGCTTTTAAAACATTGGCTGAAGCAACAGCCTGTGCTACGGCCTGGATATCAAGACCTAAAGAAGCCAGCCTGGCAGGATTAACCATTACCTGATATTCAGCCTCATCGCCGCCCAGTACGCCTACACGGGCAACCCCGGGTATTGTTGATAAAATCGGACGCAGCTGAAAGAGTGCAAAATCACGTAACTCTACCATCGAATGATTATCGGAAGTGAGGCTGTAGCCCAGAACCGGAAACACTGTGGGGTCCATTCTTCTGACCTTAAATCTGGTACCTGGAGGAAGAGATGTAAAAATCTGATAAACTGCAGACTCTGTCTGCAGCATGGCAGATATCATGTCTGTGTGCCAGCTGAAGTTAATGGATATGTCCGTGCTGCCCCGGCTTGTGGTTGACCTGACATCCCTGACACCAGGCACGCTGCGTACAGCTTCCTCCACAGGCATGGTTACTTCAACAACCATCCGTTCAGCAGGACGATCTCCGGCATCAATTGAAATAACCACCCTTGGAAAAGTTACGGCCGGGAACAGGCTCACCGGAATATTAAAAATCATTATAAACCCGGCAATTGCAAAAGCAGTCAAAGCAAACAGGACAGGGCGCTGATGGGACTGTGCCCATTGGGGTATATTCATCTGTTTTTCACTACCTTAACATGCATTCCGTCTGTGAGTTCATAGTTTCCGGCAATTATCACCTTGTCACCGCCGGTAAGGTCTTTTGCCATAATTTCAATTCTCTCTGGTGCCTCCAGGCCTATATCTATGTCATGCCTTACAGCCCTTCCGTTTTTAACCGTAAACAGGAAAAATCCCTTATCATCAGGCAGAACAGCAGTTCGTGGAACAACAAAGGCCTCATGTCTTGCAATTATGATCCTGACTTCAACAAAGTCATTAAAAAGCAACCCTTCAGTAATATCAGGTCGGGCAAGAACCGTCACAAGCCTGGATGAAGGATCAACCTGGTGTGTAACGGTGTAAATACTTCCTGGTACTTTATGGTTTTTCTGATTACCTGTTGATATAATCTCTATTGGCAGGCCTTTTTTCAGACACATTATATCTTCCGGCTCTACCCCGAAACTGATTATGATCTGCTCTTTATCCACTACCTGAATAAGATTAACACCAGCTGAAAGCAGTTTTCCGGCAGAACTGTTAATTGAACAGACAATTCCATCTGCCAGGGCACAAATTTTTTTCTGAGCGCTGATCCCGCGTGCATTTAAATTATCTAAATGCTGTTCAAGTTGCTTGATACGACCCTGCATCATCAGCAGATCTTCATGTGTTGCCAGTTTAAGTCCAAGGCGTTCCTGCAGCATTTTTTTCATCATGTGCTGAACAACAAGTTCACTGCGGAGCTGTTCCATCTGGAGCAAAACATCTGGAGCAGGACTGAGTTCAAGAAGAACGTCCCCGGAATGAACAATTTGTCCCTCCGTAACATTAATTTTGCGTATCAGGCAATCGTATGGAACATCAAAGGTGTAAATTTTACCCGGCAGAGGTTTTACCGTGCCATAGGCAATGATTGTTTCACTTATATTGTCGCGGTGAAGAAAATCTGCAGTCACCGTGGCGACAGGAATATCGTGACTGATGGCTGAAGATCTGTTTTCTTTAAAAACTTTACAACTCAGTGTGGAATTAGTTTTATACGCAAAAATATAACTTCCTGCAGCTACTGTCATCAAAAGACATATTGTACATTGAAAAATGCATCCTCGTTTTTTCATTGTCCCCCCATATTTGGTTCAGCGTTGTCGGGAACTTGTCCCTTAATTGAAATTATACCTGCCAGCAGGGACTTTTCAGGGATATAATACCCCCCTTCAATTCCCATACTCATGGCTGTTTGTATTAATGCGCTTTTCAGTCCAATCATGTCTACTCGCTTTTCTGTGAGCCTGTTAAATGTGTTGTAATATGTAAGCATATCAGTCAGGCCCTTATTGAGTGCAGTTGAATATATCCTCACAAGGAATTCCAATCCCTCTACTTCTTTCTGGGCATGGGCAATCTGTTTGTTGAGCGATTCTATGGAAGTTTCCATCATTGCCATATCTGATTCCGCATTAAAAACCCTGCTGACGTATTCATCAAAAAGTTTTTGCCTTGTAGCATGCTCTATAGCTATCTTACCCTGACCCATGTCAAAAACAGGTATCTCAATTGATATGCCAAGACCAATGGTATGCAAATCAGTATCATTACCAGCACGGTTTATTCCAAGTGTAATTCCGGGAAACTGTTTAAGTATAGCTGCTCTTACAGCTGCTTCCTGGCTTTCATATCCATGTTTAAGGGCAAGCATGTCAAGGCGGCGATTCTGCATGTTTCCTGTAAACTCCGAAAAAACAGGAAGGCTGATATGATCAGGCAAACTGATATTATTCTGAACGGTTATTTTATAGCCTGCAGGAAGCCCCATTAATTTTTTTAAATATATTAACTGTTTTTTATACTCCTTTTCCATTGCAAGTATGGCGCTCTGTACTGTGTTCTGTTCTGCTCTGATTCCAGCTAAGTTCGACTCTGTCATCAATCCTTTTTCCACGGCTTTTTCTGCATCGGAAAAACTGCTGTCAATAATTTTTTCCATTTCCTTCTGGAGTTTAATTTGTTCCCTTACGGCAATAACATGAATCATGGCCATGCGTGTTGCATGTGCTGTCTGAAGTTCTTTCCATGCAACAGAAAGATTTATCTGTTCACGATTGAGTTCAGCCACATCCTTTTTTATCTGCCTCCCTAAAAGAGCGGTTACCACCCAGTCTGTTCCAAGCCTGTATGCTGTTTTTGCACCTTCGGTTATTCCACCTTTTGGAATATCAACTGCATAGGAAAGTTGTGGATTAGGTAAAAGTCCGGCCTGGAGCAGTTGGGCAGTTGCCAGGCTGAGGCGATCACGCTCTGTGCAAAGATCCGGATTGGCTATAACAGCCAAAATTGCAGCTTCATCCAGAGACAATCCATCATGAATGTTAAAGCTGACCGGCTTCAGCACAGGATGTCTGATCGATGCTTCCAGAACAGGGATATTCCGCATGTCGGGTCCGGCAAGTCTGCGCTTAACAGCTTCTTTGCTGAGAGGCATTGGTATATACCTGGTACAGCCCCCTAAAAGAACTATGTTAATAATTATAATAAAAAGCAGGTTAAACACTGATTTTGGTCTCATCAACTCATGAAAAACATTTTATATTTATTTTTTAATTGTTTGTTCTTCTGAAGGGCGAACATTATACAATTTCCAAAATCTGTTCCCGCTGCAGGAAAACAAAAACCCGTTTTTATGCAATGCCCTTTCAAGCTTTGTTGAATGACTGCAGCTTGATATAATAATTACCTGCCTTTCCGGCCAGCTTGCCTTTATACGGTTAAGAACATCTTTAAGCTTTTTCTTTTCCCCTCTTATTTTCACATCTCCTGACAACGATATTCTTGTGAGGTCATTGTTAAGGTAAAACTGAAAACCAAAAAGCTTATCCTCGCCAAACACAATACAGGAGGTTTTTTTATTGTCGAACCTGCTGCACAACTGGTAAAGTGCCTCCATATCTTTTCCAGATGGATACCATGCAATAGCTCCTTTTATTCCCACCAGAAAAAGACCGGCAACAATGGCAAAAGAGATTACTTTTTTAAACAGATGCTGTTTAGTAATGGAAATACAAACAATGCGGGAAACAATCAGGGCAACAGGAACATAAATGGGAAGCACATATAAAACAAGGCGGGATTTTGCAAGAAAAAAAACCGTCAGGGGAATCAGTATCCACAACAGCAGAAACAGATTCCTGCTGTTTTCCTTAATGCAGCACCAGATCTGTTTTTTTTGGGGAACTTTTTCACTCAAAAACTTTCTTAAGGGATAAAAAAGCCACGGACCAGATCCCAGAGCCAGTACAGGTACATACAAAACAAAAGGACTGTACCATCTGTTATTGTGGAAATCTCCCGAAACTGTCCTGTCAACAATTTCGTGTCCGATCCAGTATGAAAACAGCCCGGGATGATCAGTCAGGCAAACAAAATACCATGACAGTCCTATTATGATAAACATCAAAACACCTGTAATATTCAGAATTTTTGCCGGATTATTGTTTCTGCAGTTCCAGATCAATATGGGAATAAGCGGCAGAAGAGATGGAGGGCCTTTTGTAAGAAAACCAAGCCCGAAAAAAACCCACATTAATGCTGCCCAAATATATTCTGAACGCCGGGTGTCAGAGTTGAAAGCTTTCAGGAAAGATAAAACCGCTGCTGTTTCCCAGAGAGTAAGCACAATATCGGTAGAGACAACATTTGCACTGATTACTGCAAATGGTGAGGTAGCATAAACAAATCCTGCAACAACCCCTGTTTTTGGGTTCCACAGAACTGAACCAAGACCTGCAACAACAAATACTGTCAGGAAAAAACAAACCGCTGTATAAAGCCGTGAACCCCATTCGTTGTATCCCAGAAGTTTCATGCCTCCGGCTATGAGCCAGTAGGTAAGAGGAGGTTTTGACCAGTGAGGACTGTAGTCAAGAACAGGTTCCAGATAGTTCCCTGTTTCAATCATTTCCATGGCACATTCTGCATAGCGTCCTTCGGTGGTTTCATACAACCCTCTTGAGCCATTAAAAACAATGGCAATAACCGCTGAAAGACAAACAAGTATTATAATCTCTCGTTTACACATAAATAAAATCCTTTAACAGTCAGGTTCATTAACCTTTGCAGCAAATGTCATGAAAAGAATAACATCTGCAGATTAATAAATTATTAAAAGGAGATTATTTTATTGTAATTTAGACTGAGGTTTTCAGAAAAACAGAGGATACTGACATGACAGCAGATTCCTGGTCTGCCTTTTGCGGGGAGAAAACCCATGCTTGTTGATGAGAGTATAATTTTATTTCTTTTATGTTAAAAAAACTCAATCATTAATGTTGCTCCTGCAACAGAAGCATAAAATTTAATAAAGGCAGGCTAATAGTCTACAGCCAGCTCTTTTCCCTTTAAAGATGATTCATACAGGGTTTCTATAACCTTCACAGCCTTTGCTCCTTCCATGGCTGTAACCAGCGGTTTTTTTCTTGTTTTAACTGAACTTATAAATGACTCTATTTCTATGCTGAGGGGTTCACCTGCCTCAATATCAATCTCCCTGCTTTCTCCTATTCGGGCCTCCCACCCATTTTCCCGTTTAATATGTATGTTCTCCCTGACTGTTACCCTGAGGGCTTTGTAATCTGCTATCAGTGATTTCCGGTCACCTGCGATCATCACTTCGCGCAATGTCCTGGGCTGAAAATATCCGGATTCAATAAACCCGGTTGTCCCGTTTTCAAAAAACAGATGCGACAAAGACAGGTCATCCATTCCCCTTCCAAGAATTTCACTGGATTTTCCATAAACGCAAACAGGCCACTGTCCCACAAGGCAGCTGAACAGATCTACAAAATGAATGGTGTCAGTCATTGTAACACCGACATCCATCCGTGGCCTTTTAAAACCCTTAAACATTCCCTTCATATACTTTACAGAACCAAGTGCATTGTTATTTAAATGATTGTCCAGCAGCTCCTGCGTAACAGGGTGATAGCGGAAAATATGCCCGACCTGGGTTATTTTATTCCCTTTTTCAGATTCTTCGTGTATGCGCAGAGAGTCCTGATAGTCATGGCATACAGGCTTTTCTATAAAAAGATCACAGCCAGCCTGTAATGCCTCCATACATACTGGAAAATGTACCTGGGCTGGTATAACCACAAAAACAGCATCTGCAGATAAAAGAAAATCATGATAATCATGAGAAAAATTTTTCATATCCATGCCCTGGGCTTCCAGATAGGATGCTGAAGCCGGGTCAGTATCAGAAACATAAAGCTTTACGTCCCTGATCCGTGAAAGAATCCTGTAATGATTTTTGCCCCATCGCCCAACACCAACTAAAAGTATTTTCATTTTCATACTCTCCTTTTTTCTAATGACGTATTGTCAAAATTTAACCACAGAGCATTTTTCTGTGAGCTGGTTTATTGTTGTCAAGACTTTTATTATGACAAGTAATTTATTTTATGTCATCTCTTGTTTACCAAATGTTACTAATTGCGGGTTTTAATAATTCATATTTTTAACTTGCAACACAAAACTCGCAACACGTCGGCCTCAGAAATGTTTTAATAAATCTTCATTAATGAGAATTAACAGATCATTTTTTCGATGCTTATTCCCGGCAATGGTTGTAATTAGATATCCATTCTGATTAAGCAGAGGGAGGTTTGACTTTTTTGTTATGATTGCGCTGTAATTTTTCAGCAGATTTACCTCACCAGTGCAGTCAATAATCCTGTTAAAATAAAAACTGAAGATCTCTCTCAGCCTTCCACAATCTCGAAACACCACAACCTCTGTTGATTCTATTTTATTTTTTGTCAAAACATCACAAGCTCTCTTTGCCCTTGAAGTAATCTCATTATTCAAAGAATTGGAAAAATCAATATAAGTATAAAGCAGTGGGATAGAAATAAAAACTATGATAATTTTTTTTATTTGACTGTTCTGCATGCAGATATAGAGCAATATCATCATTGCTCCTGATAAAACGAAAGACATAATGTTTAACCCTATAATATCCCATATTACAAAAGGGGCTATCAGCAAACAGATAATTGTTGTCCAGGGGAAAATCTTTCCTGAATAATACAGATACTTCTTAAAAAACCCCCTTCGGACTGCAACAGAAAG
>JAJRXD010000108.1 GCA_024276465.1 Deltaproteobacteria bacterium | reverse complement strand
CTGATTCAGGTTAAAATCTGATCAATAATTTTCTGTAGGAGCGCCTTCAGGCGCGATATTACGCAGCAACAGGTCTGTTTTTCGCGGCTAAAGCCGGCTCCTACATACGCCGCGCTAACAAAAAACAGGGTTTCCGTTCAGACACTACTTATGACCTGACAAATAGCTTTTAAGTGCTTTCTTTAATCAATCCTGAACTTCCAGCTTGACACTTGCGCTTTGCAGATGGTTCCGCACTTTTTCCCTGAGCTCTTTCAGACTTTCAGGCGCAACCCTTAAAAACTTTTCGAAATAGAGCCTTGAGATTTTTTTTTGATTTATGTCCTCAAGCAGAAGTGCATAGTTGTATAAAATTTCAGGATGACCGGGATTTATTAAAAGTGCTTTTTTAAACATGTTTTCGGACATTGTATATTGTCCTGATTTTCGGTAGACAATTCCCAGATTGCCAAACGTCTCTATGTTTTTTGGATTGATCTTTAAAGCACTGTTGAAATATTTTATGGCTTCCTGCTTTTCCCCCTCCAGATAGAAGCTGAGGCCCATGTTGTTGATGAATGTTTCGTTGTTAGGGCTATATTTCATGGCTTCTTCAAAAAAAATTCTTGCCTGCTTTAAATCCCCCTTTTCAAGGTATAAGAGCCCTGCATTGTTCAAAGCGTCGGGGCTCAGATAAATGCCGGAATAAAATTTTTCGGGTCTTTGTTCGGAGCTGCGCAATCTGTCTTTTTCCTGCGGAGGCAGTTTGGCCTGCGGGATATTAACAAGTCTGCTGCTTCCAGAAGCATGGCCCCGGGGTTCGTGAACTTTAGACGGATTGACTTCAGGCAGGGGAGAGTCTCCCTGTGTTTCATGTGAGGTATGAGTTGCGGTTTTATTGGCGGAAACGGTCTTTGTGAAAGAAGGTGCATTCTGTAGAAGAATGGGAAAATTTGTTTCATTGGTTTTGGCAGATGTCTTGATTAGTTGAACCGGTTTTATCACTGGGAAGCGGCGTGTTTCAGTATTTTCTTCTGAAAAAGTTTTGCAGACAACAAAAGAGGTCACTATGGCGATAGATATCCCGGACAGAACAATGAAGAGAAACAAAAAGCGGTTTTTATACAACAAATTGCCTTCTTCAGGGGTACAAAGACCTGCTTCGGGCCGGGCCCCGCCTTTTTTTTTGTCTGTTTCCAACTGCCTGAGGGCTTTTTCAATTAAGCTCATTGCAAAATATCAGTTGCGTGTTTTTGGTTACGCGTTGAGGGTTTTAATTCTGTCTGTTTTACAAAATTCGTTCCCACGTAAGTGGCAACAACTATCTACTTTTCCAGTTCAGGTAGCATTGAGGGGTAAAAAGACCTGTAAAAGGCCAGTTTTGTCTGTACTCCGAAAACCCCGTCAGTATCAAGTCCCCATTTTGCCTGAAATCCCCTCACTGTTTTGTCCAGACCTTCATCAAAAACATTTGTTAAAGGTGATGTGATATTCAGCCCTGTCATGTTGAATTTTTTCTTTATGGTAATAACCTTACTGTGCATATCACCTTTTTGTAAATCAACGGGCAGCATGTCAAAATCCCTCCAGACATAGAATGCCCTGCCTGACCAGATGTTTTGAAATTTCAGCCTTGGAATAACCCTTTTGCCCTTTTTAGGATCCAGAAGAATTACTCTGTCTTCATTGATCCCTGCCAGAACAGTGAATCTGAAATGTTCTTCCTGAATTGGTATGATACATGGATAGTCTAAAACAGTCAGTTGCTGGATGCTGACATTAGTTGCCGTAACCCGCAGATTAAATTGTCTGGCATGGTCATGAAAGCTGAATGTGCTTTCAACAGGCCATTGCTCAACCTTATTAGTAAGTGTCTCCTCCGGCACATTCCATAATCCGAGGATTGTTGCAAGTGCTTCACGTGCACAGACAAAGCTGTTCCTGCCTCTCATTACTCCATCAATGTCAAATTTTACTGAATCATGATTTGCCTGATTGCCGGACAGTGCCGGAACTTTTGCCTGTTCAGGGTCTGATGAAAAAGCTTCCTTTTTTAGGGGCCACTGTTTTTTTATCAGGGGATCAGGAATATAAACTGTTGCAAAACAGTCTGTCACTGCAGCTCTGCTGCCCTCTATCAGGCGGCTCCAGGCCCCTGTTAAAAACCCTGTTGTGATAAGCCCGATAATAATAAGACTCATAACGCTGTAGCTTAATTTAAGAACAAGGGGGGGGGACAAGGCTGGGACACAGCATGTGTTCTTTGCAGCTTCTTTTGCCATTTTTGCCGTTATTATCTTTTTCTGAGCAACATAGCCCGCAAGAAGAATATTATCACAAAGGAGATTAATCATCCTTGGAATTCCGCGGGAGCAGTGAAATATTTTTCTGACCGCACACTTTGTGAAACTGATCTCTCCGCTTGATCCTGCTTTCAGAAGACGATGCTGGATGTAGCTGGCAACTTCATCTTCCTTAAGTGGTTTTAATTGATAGTGAATTGAAATTCTCTGGTAGAGCTGTCTCATGGAGTGACCCGAGAGTTTTTTCAACAGTTCTTCCTGCCCTGAAAGGATTATCTGAAGGAGCTTTTCTTTTTCGGTCTCCAGATTTGACAGCAGCCTGATCTCCTCCAGGACTTCCTCCGGGAGGTCCTGTGCTTCATCAATAATTATAATAACCCTTTTGTCTTCAGATGCACACTTGAGAAGATAAGAATTCAGCTCATCAAGAAGCTCTTTTTTAGAGGCACCTGATGCATCCAGTCCCAAATCCTGAAGTATTGTTTTAATCAGTTCGACAGGGGTTGAGGGGGGATTAAAAATCAGTGCTGTCTCCACTTTTTCGTTCAGTTCATGCAGCAACTTACGGCACAGGGTGGTCTTGCCTGTTCCAACATCCCCTGTTATGAGCATGAAGCCGTCTTTTGATCTGACACCATAAAGAAGATGCTCAAGAGCTGAGGAATGCTCTCTGGTTTTGAAAAGAAAAGCCGTGTCAGGAACAGCAGAAAACGGTTTTTCTTTAAGTTTATAAAAATCTAAATACATGAAATAAACCTCAATTAAAATCAGGAACAAAGTTGCAAAGGCAACCAAGATAAGGGGTTCCAGGGGTCAAGGATTCATGGGGCCAAGTGTTTTAAACAAATATCGAATATCTAACAAAAAATGTCGAATGATGAAGTTTGTTCTTAAGCATTTCTCTTGATCCCTCGAACCTTTTTTTTATTTTGTCCATCTTTCGCTTTATTTCTTCCCCCCCAGCTCTTCAAACCTTTCCCTGCCCGAGACAGCTATTGCATCAATATGTTCATCGGTTAAAATCCTGGGCGTAAGCATAATGACAAGTTCTGTTTTTCTCTTCTCACGTTTTACATGTTTGAAAAGTCTGCCTAAATACGGTATGTCACGCAGGACCGGCAGGCCGACAACATCTTCTGTTGTTTTGTCCTGCATCAGCCCGCCAATTAATATTGTCTGTTCGTTACGCACACGGGCAACTGTTTCCGTCTCCCTTACATCAATTATGGGTACTGAATCACCAAGCAGTGAAGTTTTTTCTCCGGCTTTTTCCGTAATGCTTGGGTGTATGGTCATGGTAATGATACCATCAGAACTTATCTGAGGAGTCACCGACAAAACAATGCCCACTGTTAAAAAGCTGACATTACTCTCTGTTGTGCTTTCACCGTAGGTGGTATAGCGTATAGTCTGAAAATAAACATCTTCCCTTGCTACCTTGATTATAGCAGGCTGATTGTTCAGTGTGGATATTCGTGGGTTGGAAAGGATGTTAACATCCCCCTGGGTAGATAAGACCTCCATAATATCTGAAAGCCGGATTATCTGGCCAGGGGAGCCAATTCTGAAAACCCCGCTGAAAGGTCTGATAGTAGGGAGGTTTGGTATTGCCTGCGTATTTTTGTTGGTGCTGGAGCTGGTGTTACTGCTACTGCTGTTTGATCCGGGGTAACCTGTCCAGGAACTTGTTCCATCGTCTGCAATTCCCCATTGAAAGTTACTCATCTGAGGCAGGCTTTGTATGAATCCCCAGTTGATTCCAGCCTGATACTGATCACTCAGCGTGACTTCCATAATGCTTGCCTCAATCAAAACCTGTCTTTGAACAGTTTCTTCAATTGCTTTTAGAAACCCGGTGATCCTGTCAACATAGAGTGGATAATCCATAACAATGATACTGTTTGATGATCTGTTTACATGGATTTTGCCCTCAGGTGATTTCAGGCTTTCCAGTCCTTCACTCAGCTCTCCCCACAGGTCTGTTTCGTCACGGCTTGACACTTCACTATACCCCCCGCTGCCGGACTGCTGGTTAGAGGTTGACCTTCCTGTACCTCCTTCAGTGTCTTTGCCGCCTCCGATAGAGCCGGAGACAAGCCCCTGCCCTGTCCTGACTGTCGTAATATAGTTCAGGTAAAAAATGCGTGTTTCTATCGAGGGCTTAAAAACCTTTATAAAATTACCCTCCCTTTTGTACTTCAGTCCCGAAGGAGAAAGAATGGTATCAAGGGCCTGCTTCAGGGTAACTTTTTTTAAATCTACAGTAACTGTTCCTGAAATGTCAGGGTTAACGATAATGTTTAAACCAGTCTGCTCGGAAAATGCCAGGAGCAGGTCCTGTATTTCTGCATCCCTCATTTGTAATGTGTAAAGCCTTTGCCTGCTTTTGTCTTTTTTCCTGCTTTTCTGGGGAATAATAATTTCTGTCAGTTCCTCTTTGGGGGAGGATACAGATGTTTCCTGTTTTTGTTCGGGAAAAGCAGGGGCCTTTTTCTCTATCTTTTTTGTTGCCGCACAGCCCAGCAGGAAGAAAGGCACAAGCAGGGACAATACCGGCAAAAAGCACCTTTGTATTTTTAATGATCCGGAGGTCATTTTTATACCCTCTCTAATGTTATGATACCTTGACATTTTGTTCCTCTCTCTAATCCTTATCTTCCACCTGAAGAAAACTTATCGGAGATTTTCGCAGTTGGAGAACCCTGAGCCCTCCATTTTTTTCAAGGACAACACCACCTGCTTGGATATTAACAATTTTTTCTCCTATCACTTTATCCCCTTCTTTGAAAATCCGGTTGTTTATGGTTGCTGTTTTGTCAGTATCGCTGAGAAGTATCAGGGACAGAACTAAAGGTTCATCTTTATCAATAGCGCTTATGTATGATTTTGCTGTGCCGGGAGCTTTTTTGTTTTCTTTGTACTCAAAAGGGTCTCTTCCCCATCCGCTCAAAATGTTTTTTTTATTACTGCAGTAAGGCCCTTCTTTTTTAGTGTCATGACGCAATGGTGCTTTCGGGCTGATATTAATTTTGTTAAAGAGAAAAGGATTTGATACTTTTATTGTTCCTGCTTTTTTCGCAGGTGCAATGTTTATGTAAAAAAGAATCCCTGAAAGAAAGAAAAAAACAGCAAGAATAACAAAATTTTCTTTTTTTATATCCATGGCTAACCTGTTTCGAAATCAGGGTTACGGATTAAAGGTTTTGCCGGTAAAGAAATTTCCTGCTGCTTTCCGTTTGGGAAAAAAGCTTCAATAACCAGATGAAATTTTAGAGGGCCTGAATCACGGTCCTTTTGAATTTTAAGTGAGTCAACAATATTAATAACAGTCAGTGATGCCAGTTCCTTCATAAAAAGAACGATTGTCTTATAATCACACTGCATACCCATTTCAACAAAAACATGTCTGAAATTATGATTTGGTACACCTGTTTCACCTGGTTTGAGGGAAAGAATTTCTATGTCGAGCTTATGGCACAGCCCGGCTACCTCTTCAATGTATCTGCCTGGATTTACAGATATTGAAAAGCTTTTCTTTAAAAACCTGGACTTGTCTTCAAGAAGGCTGATCTGCCTTGTTATGCCTGCTGGTTCAGAAAAATTATTAAAATTTTCCCGGATTTTTTTGTCAATTGATTCAAGCTCATTTTTTATTTTTTGCACCTGCCTTTTCTTTGGGGTGTACAGGGCATAATCGAATAAAAAACAGACCAGTGCGAACATGATGATTATGCCAAGAACTTTCTCCCTGAATGAAAGTGGAATTTTCAGTAAATTCATCTTTTAATCCTTTTTTTACATACCCACCTTTGTTAAGGGCAAAGAGAGGTGCTATATAAAGCAATCCGGTTTCAGGGGACATTTCAGAATAAAACGCATGCTGGTTTGTCCCGAATCAGATGCCCTTTCAGAAGCATCCAACATAACATTCTGAAAAAAAGGGGTTTTCTCCAAATCCCTGCTTACCCGTGCAAGGAGGTTGAAAACCTCATAATCATTTCCAACTGCAATACCCTCTATCATCAGCTTTATATCAGGCTGTCCAGCCAACCCATCTTGTGCAGATGTTTTCCTTTTTTCCATAATAATACTTTTAAGCGAAACAGAATCAGGGAAAACGCGGGTCAAAGAGACAAAAATATCTGGAAATGGTGGCTGTTTTATTGAAAAATCAGGGAATTTTGATAATTGTTTTTTTAATAAAATCCTTTTCTCTGTTAAACTGCTTAATTCATCTATGGAAACATTAAGTGATGCAAGTTCTGTTTGTCGCTGCTCAAGCTCCTTTTGAAAACTCTGCACATACCTGTTCAGTCTTGACTGAAAGGTGAAAAGGGTAAAAACGAGAAGGATAAAAGAAAAAAGAGGAATCCATTTTCTGAGACTTGAGGTTTCCAGTATCCCTGGCTGTGGAGGAAGAAAGTTGAAATCAGTGGCTTTCCCGGTTGATAACCCTACAGCAACCGACAGTCGGTGTCTGTTTTTCAGAAAATTTTCATCACTCTGTATTTCAGGAGAGATTTTAATGTTTTCAAAGGGGTTGAAGATGGAAACCTCTATTCCCAGCCCGCTGGAAAGGGATTCGGAAAGGTTTTTAAGCCCAGCACCGCCTGAACAGAGAAGGACCCTGTCTATTGATTTTTCTCTGGTATTTGCCTTAAAAAAATCAAAAGATCTCAGGGCCTCGGTAATAAGCTTTTCCAGCACAGGTCGCATCATAAACATAATTCTGGAAAGAGGAATACCCTGAGGGGTTTTGCCCTGATCTTTGCCCATGGGAATTCCGTATCTGGTTTTTATCTCTTCTGCCTCTGCAAAACCAAGGCTGAAACGCTTTTTCCCAACAGAAAAAGGTTCCATAAGTACACGGGTAAAATCGTTTCCCCCCGGCATAATCTCTCTTGAAAAAAGCAGGGTGCCTTCCTTGAAGATGGACAGTATTGTTTTTTGAGCCTCAATATCCAGAAATGCCGTAGTTTGGCAAATGCTGTTTACAAAGCTGTTTTTAAAGGCATGCTGAATCGCAGAAAAAACCGTGTCAATTCCTGCAGGGTTAATCCCTATCTGTTGAAAAACCGATAGTTCCCCGGATACAAACCGGTTTAAGGCTGCAGCTACAAGGAGATCGATTTCATCACTATCCGAGGAAGGTATTCCTGTCTTTTTATACAAAACCCGGGATTCTTTTAGAGAAAACGGGAAAAGTTTTTTTGCCTCCCACATTATGGCAGGCAAAATTTCTTTTTCAGGTAAAGGAGGAAGCTTCAGCCTTTGAAAACCTACTGATGAGCCTGATATGGAAAAATACAGTTCCGGAAAAGGATATTTGCAGAGCGTTAAAAGCTTTCTGACCAGTGCAGAAATGGCGGGAATATCTCTTTCGGATTTACCTTTTTTATCATCAGGGATATCAACAATACCATAGCTCAAAAGTTCTATACCCGAACCTGCTTTGCGGGTTTCAACCATCTTGATACTGTTGCCGCCCAGCTCGATTCCCACCGAGCTTTTTGATCTGTTTGGAAATGAAAATATTTTAGCCATACTTAATCCGTGCTGGTTGCCTGCTGAACAAGATCTCTGAGTTCATCTTTTTTATAAAGACGATAGCCATTGATAGGGTGGCGGATAGCTTTAAGTTTCCCTAACTTATCCCACCGCCTCAAGGTTGCCTGGCAGACACCAAGTGTTTTTGAAGCCTCTCTGATCGTAAAACAGTCCTTGAAGCTGTCCATAGTAATCCCTGTATATGTATTTAAAACATTAAGCAAAACTACGCATGTATGTAACGGTTTATACAAACAGAACTTGAATTTTTTTTCAGGCAAATATATGGGTTGAAAGTAAGATTGTCCCGCAATATATTGTGGTTTGGATGAAAGGTACAGGGACAAAGGCACAGAGGCACTGGGGGGTAGGAGCGCATTCATGCGCGAAGGGGTTGGGAAAAAGGTATAAAAAAAGTTTTGACAACAATAAATCAGGTACAGAGTGACAGAGGCACAGAGTTAAAACATAAACATCAAATACAAAAGCTTATCAAACAATAAAGAGATCGAAGGAATAGAAACATAACAAGGTTATGCTGGTTTTATAAGTAAAAAAACTTTGTGCCTGTGTGCCTTTGCAACTTTGTGCCTGATTTTTGAACTTATTGAGAAAGGTCTTTCCAGTAATTCAGTGTGGCATGTGCTGGAATGTTAAAAATACCGTCGCTGTCCTCGTCCTTGTCCTCAAAGACTCTTTTTATCAGCCTGACGCTGTCATCAACAGTTCCGGTTGCAACAACAGAAAAAACTTTAGAGGAAAAGCAGAACTCTGTGGTAACAACACTGCTTCCATCCCAGCTGGTTGAAGAGGCATCACAGTTCTCCTTGACAGCATTTTGCTCTGCGGATGAAAGATATGCCCGGGCATCCACAAAACCGGCAAAATCATCGGTCACATTTGGATCGGATGTATACATGCAGGCAAATGGTGTGGTGCTTCTCTGCTTGATTATATCTGTTGCAAGTTGTGCAGCATCTCCTGTGCCAAGTCCCAGTGGGTCAAATATGGCTTCAAGTACCACGCGGGGTGCTGTGTTAATGTTAACCGGGGCTCTTGAGCCGGCTGGACGCTGCACGCTGGTATTTACCCATGAATAAACTGTAATATAATCTTTAATCATATCATAATAGCTGTCAGTCATGCCTGAAACCTGCCTGACCTCCTCTATGCTGTCAAACCAGTTACTGCTGCGATAGGTAACTGCCGCGGAAGCTATGGTATTTGCGTCACTGCCTGAAATCCCGCATTCTTCAAACAGATATCTCATTAAAGACTGGGTTGCGTAATTTATGTTGACTTTTTCCGCTTCATCATAAATTGGCATTTGACTAACTTTACCGCTTCCGAGTGTCAGGCTTACTGTTTTAGATGAGCCATTGTCATCGAGATTTCTCCACGTGCTGTACCATGGTTCTGTTGACGCGTCAATTTCGCAGGTAACCCGGAGGAAAAGGTAGTCTATGTTGTATTGTTGCTGCATGCCTCCTCCCCCCATGCCTCCCCCCATGCCTCCCCCCATGCCTCCCTGCAGAGCGGTAGCCCGTATCCTGAAGTCAGAGCTGTTTATTACAGGCCAATCCCATGTGAGATCTCCCGTAATATCAAGATATTTGGTTGTCCAGGTACTGGAACCCCATTGCGCCTGTGTCGCTCCTGTAGTTGACCAGTTATCAGTGGTATATTCTATCAGAAGGTTCGGATCATTATCCCCGGTAAAGCGGCAGCCTATTTCAATCTTATCGATTCTGCTGCCTGTCAGATTGGTTGCCTGACTAAAGTTGTACACTTCAACGTATTTATTTTCCAGAACTTCACTTTCATTGACACCATATGTTAGCGCTCCTGAAAGATTTGAAGCAGTGCCACTGGCAGAAGTTGAATCAATGCTTGGCATGCCGTGATAACCATCCTGAGCCGGATTGATGGTCTGGGCACTGGCGCTGGTATCATTCCTTACATCCCGAACCCCCCGTTCAACCCCTGCTTCTGCAATGTAGAGAGAACGGGAAGAGCTGATCATGTTAACCGAGATCATCTTTTCCATGCTGGTTATCGAGACAATAGCAAGGCCTAATGCGCTGAGAATCAGCAGAGCCATAATTGCAACAAGGATTGAGACACCTTTTTGTTCAAGTAATACTAACATGAGGGTTTTCTTCCATAATTTAATTCCTGGAGTTAAGGCGTTAGCCTTTTATTTTAATAAAATCTTTACAGATTAATTCCGACAGATTAACTCCGCAGTTTAATTCTATTTCCAATTCCTCAAACCCCTGATCCCTGATTTTTTACGAAAGCGACGGCCTTCTAAGGAAACTTGTTTGAATCTGTGATGTCACATCATTTGATGAAGTATAAAAATAAACAGTAACACGACTTGTGTCACCACTGAAATCTACCTTAACATTTTCTAACAGAACACTGTCGCCTGAGCCATCGATGGTTTTATGTAAATCCACCCCGGACAGAAAATATCGCACATCCTCATATACGCCATCCTCATCAATATCAGCAAGAATGTTAATATCGGTTCCGCTGTTAATACTCATTTTTACTGCTTCTCTGACCTCTTGGCCCATGCGCTCTAAAATAATACGGAAGTTTTGATTTGTATCCTGACTGTTGGAAACAAGGTTGAACGTATCTGCTCCAAGAGAAAAGAAGTTTACAAAGAGTCCTGCCAGAATACCGGTGATCACCATTGTGATAACAAGTTCGATGAGTGTAAATCCGCTGTTGCGTTTCATAATAATCGTCCTTTATTTAATATTACAGCGACACTTTTATCTTTTTCATTACTGTAGGAGCGCATTTATGCGCGATTAATTGCCTGTTAATATGAAACGGTCTCAATCGCGGCTAAAGCCGCTCCTACAAGTTTCTTTCTTTGTGCCTTCTGCCTTTGTCCCTATTATTTTTCTCAATTATGGTCTGAGATAACCGTTGTAAGGGCTAAAGAGTATCCGGAAACATACTGTATTGTAATATCAACTTTTTTATACAGGCTTGAACCTGTAGTGTTAAAGTTCTCGTCTACATACCCTACGCTTACAGTGTAGCTGTAGTCAGTGAATGGGGAAGAAAGAGTTCCGGATGAAGCTGAAACAGAGCTAAAGGCTAACTGCTTTGTCTCTTCCATTTTTTCCATGGCCAGGGAAGGGGCTATGGCAGCAATATTCGAATCGATAGTACCTCTTACACCCTCAAGAATCATGTTAGATATGGGAATAATTGCAATGCCCGTAATAACTATTATCATGATAAGCTCGATGAGGGTGAAGCCCCTCTCGTATCTTAAACATTTTTTCTTCATGATGGATTGTATCTCCTTCTAATTGATCTGAACCATTCCTGTGTTAGCAAGAACAGATATTTTTTTTGAAGGGCTTGATCCGTTATTGGAAATGGAAAATGTACCGCCTGTAGCAGGCGCTCCTAAATAATCGAAAATATCCTTGTAATCTGAATCAATGACGGCATTTGGAAAATCATCTGACAGCTTGATAACAAATTTGTCAGATGAAACAGGTTTTTTGATGATATTGCTGCTTGTTTCTTTGTATATATAATACTGGTTTGGGGTTGCTTCAAAGACAACCCCGTGTTTTTTTCCGGTGGAAATGGCAAGTGACTGTGCATAGCGGATGTCTGAGGCAATAGTCCGGGCTGCGGCATTTATCCGTGCGCTCTGGACAAAAGTGAATTTTGGAACAGCAACAACCGACAGTATAAGAAGCAAAAGAAGTACCAGGACAAATTCTATCAGGGTAAAACCACTGTTTTTCATTGTTTGTTCTCTTTTAAAAACATCAGCAAAAACATAAAAACCAGAAGTGTTACAATACTTATATATGCCCCAAGCCTGAAGGAGAGGGGCTCATATTTTAAGACAACTTTGTGCCGGCCCGGCGGGACAGTAACAGCACGAAAAGAAAAATTTGCCTCATACAGCGGAACTTCTGTGCTGTCCATATAAGCTTTCCATCCGGGATAATATGTTTCGCTGAGCACTAAAAACTGATGGCATGAGCTTTTAACATCCACTGTGATAATATTGTTTTTGTATTAGGAAATATTTATGCTGTCCTTTAGCGGCTTATCAATTTCTGTGGAGCAGGAAAATTTGTCAGGCTTCCTGCTTAACAGGACTGTTTCTGAAGGATCAAAGTCCGGACTTTGAAGAGTCGACATGAATGCCTTTTCACCATGAAGAACCCTGTAATTCTTAACCAGAAAGGCACGCTGCAAATAATTTGTATTTTTATACAAAAAGAGGTTGTCTTTTCGTATCAGTTCATATCCGGGGCATTCCAGTTCTTCAGACCACAGCACATACTTGACATTGAGGAAATTAAGAAGGTTTGTTGAATCTGGCAATGAGGCTGACTGAACAAGGGACAGTATTTTAGAGTAATTCTTAAGGGCAAGCACTGAAAACCCCCATATGTCAAATTTTTTGTGCTCAATGAGCAGATTTGGACAAAAAATGTTTTTTGATATCATGAGATGAGCCTCTTCGTTATTATATGGCATGGGAATTTCCTTTATGATTTTAAGCTGAACAAAAAAACGGAAAAGCTCTTCATCGTTTTTCAGGACATTTTGATTGTCGGTTGTTTTGTGCAGAATGGTTTTGTCAATGGTGTCAAAGTGTCCGTAGTTGCCCCAGAAAAGATCAAGAAGCAGAAGAAAGATAAATCCATAGAACGCATAGCTGCGCAGTTTTGTTTTCTGCCCTAAAAGAAACAGCAGCGTACTTCCGACGATGGCAAAGAAAATCACCCGTTTTATATTGTGCAGGATGATTTCGTTTTTAAACATTGAGAGGGAAAACACTTTTTCAAAATGGAAAGTCTTCCAGAACAGGTCCGGATAATATTCAAGAAAGAGCAATACAACACTGCAGAAAAAAGCAAAAACTGAAAACAGAAAAAAAAGAAGCCTCCTGGTACTTCTTTTTTGTAAATATTTCTGGAGATAGTCCCATCCCCATCCAGCAGCAAGGCAAATAAAGAAAATAACAATAAAAAAGAACTTAACCGGATAGCGAATTTTTTTTAAACCTGGTATCCATTCAAACAGAAACGGATAAAAAGGATTGTGTCCCCCAAGGGACAAAAAAAATGCCCCTGCCATTATAAAGACCACAAGAAATCTCCTTTTTCCTTTTTCCAGAAGAAAAAAAGCTGCAAGCAGAAAAGGGATAAAACCTGTATAGATTGTCTTGAGCCACGACTGGTCTGTCCAGTAGAATTTCGGGCCTTTCCAGAAAATGTCAGGGGCAAAAAGATAAAGAAGGTTTTTGGGTGCCAGAGACCAGATAGTGGCTTCCTGGTATGAAATCCCGCTTGAGCGGATGGAATGATGGAGCAGTTCCAGGAATGGCAGAATCTGAACAGCCCCTATTAACAAAAAAAACAGTAAAACAGTAATGTAACAGCCTGTCCTTTTCAAAAAGGGCAGGGTAATTTCTTTTTGTTCATATAAGCATGGGAACAATGCAAGCAGGAAAAGAATTCCGGCAGTCATAATAATAATTTCAAGTCCGCCCCCGGCAAACATGCAGTAGAGAGAAAATGCGCACAGAATTACACTTTTCCATGAGCGCTGCCTGAGTGATTTAAGGAAGAGGGTAACAGAAACAGGGAACCAGGTAACAGACAGAAGCGTGGACATGACATTGTGCACAGAGAGAAGATATCCGCTGAAGGTAAAGATAATTGCGGAAATGGAGGCTGCCTCGTCTGAAGCTTTCAGCTCTTTCATTAACAAAAATGTAAAGATTCCACAAAGAAAAAAATGCAGGACAATAGTCAGATTGAATGCAAAATCGACAGGCAGTATGAGGTAAAGAAAGCTCAGGGGATACAGGAACGCAGGCTGAACCGATGCAAGTAATGGCTCGCCGCACATAATGTAGGGGTTCCAGAGAGGCAGTTCCGAGTTTTTTATGGCATCTACCCATGAAACAATATTAGGGTAGAAAAAAACAGAAAGGTCCCGCTCTAATAATACTTTCTCGAAAAGGAAAACATCATTAAAATAGAAAAAAATCAGGATACTGAACGCTAAAACATATATTGTGTGTTTAATTTTCATTCCAATGTTTATGTCAATATAAAAAAAAGGGGATATTAGTTTTTTATACTATATCCCCTGATGCATGTGTGAAAGAAGTTTTGCAGGCCCGGATTGACGGTGTTACGGGCTGGTTACAACAGGTCCGTTTGCGCTGGCTGTCACTGTCCATGTGTATGTTGTGCCGTTTATTGCCACGGTATAATTGTTGACACTCTGAACAAGGCCCCCTGTTTCTTTGAGATAACCGAAAACCGTAGTAGCGTTTATGCTTGAAACTGATGCATTGGTATTTATGGCATAATCTGCAAGGCAGATGGAGGCAGCAGACTGAATTGAGCCTGTAAATGCTTTTTTTGCAGACAGCTCAGCATCGGATGCAAGATCAACATACTTGGGAACAGCAACAGCCGCAAGAATTCCAAGAATTACAATAATCATTACAAGTTCAATCAGGGTAAACCCTTTTTCTTTTTTTAGCAGTTTCATTTTTTCTCCTTTTAAATAAATTAGTTTAATTTGTTATAAACTGCTTTTTGTTGGCATGAAGGTATGTCGACATGGAATTTAAAAACTTTAATGAAAAACAATCAACCTCTTGCAATCTGGGTAAGGTTCCACATTGGCAGGAAAATGGCCAGGGCAAAGAACAGAACCATAATACCAAGCACCAGCGTAAGGACAGGTTCTAAATAGGTTGAAATATGTTTTGTCCCATGCTCAACCTCCATATCATAATAGTGGGACACCTTAAGCAGAACTTCATCTAATTCACCTGAAGCCTCACCAATAGATACCATCTGAACAACAAGGGGTGTAAAAAGATTGATGTTTTCCATGGTGCTTGCCAGTCCCCTGCCCTCACGTACTTTTTCGCGTATTTTGTTTATTGCTTCTGAGATAATATCATTGCCGATTGAGCTTGAAATAATTTTTAAATTTTCTATAATGGGCAGCCCGCTTTTGTTCAGGATTCCCATCATGTAAGTGAACCGGGAGAGGGTTGCTTTTAAAAAAAGAGGTCCAAGAACCGGTGTTTTCAGTTTAAGGTAATGCCAGCAGTAGCGCCCTTTTTTAGTATTCATTGCCATTTTGCAGAAGATGATTAAAAGAGCAACACCGGTCAGAAGAGGAGCCCAGTAATCCTGAATGAGGGTGTTAAGGGCGATCAGCATTCTGGTTGGGATGGGAAGAGCAATTTTGAATCGTTCGAAAATAGCAACAAACCGCGGAACAACAAAAGTTATAACCACACTAAATGCCAGGATCAGGGCAATGCCCACCATTTTGGGATACCGTAATGCTGCCTCTATTTTTTCACGAGTCTCTGCTTCATGTTCTGTCATTTTGCCAAGACGCATAAAAATTTCCTGCAGCGTTCCTGATGTTTCACCTGCACGAATCATATTAACGTACATTTCAGGAAAGACGCCTGAATGTCTGGCCAGACTGTCAGAAAGAGTGCTTCCGCCCTCAATATCATCAGCTGCCCGCACTAAAATATTCTTGAGTTTCCTGTTTTTGGACTGCCTGGCAACAGTTTTCAGCCCTGTCAGAATGGGAATTCCGGCTCCTATAAGTGTGGAAATCTGAAAGGTGAACATTATGATATCTTCAGGCTTAACCTTCCCTCCTAAAAAATCAGAAAGATTCAGTTGTGCTGAAGATTGAGTGGTATGTTCTTTGATTGAGATCGGGATATATCCTGAAGAATCAATTTGACCACCGGCTGCCTCCATGCTTGATGCTTCAACCTGTCCGGTAACAGGTTTTCCTGTTCTGTCTCTTGCTTTATAATAATAAACAGCCACGATCCCATTTTCCCGGGTTGTTAGCGAATATGGTTCTTAATCATGTTAATAAGGGTTTTCAGCTCGAAAGGTTTTGTTAAATAACCGTCTGCACCTGTCTCTATTCCCTGAATGCGGTCTGAATCCTGACTCTTTGCAGTTAACATGATAACAGGAATATGCTGGTATTGTTCGTCAAACTTCAATAAACGGGAAACCTTATAACCGTTCATTTTTGGAAGCATGATATCAAGAATCACAAGATTGGGGTTTTCCGAGCGTGCTTTATTAAGAGCATCTATTCCGTTACTGGCAGTTATGCACTCATACCCCTCCTGTTCCAGCGCAATGCCAAGTGTCTCGACAATATCTGTTTCATCATCAACTATTAAAATTTTCTTTTTCTCCAATTTGCTTTCCCCTGGCGCTGTTTAATGCAATTCTGAATAAATCCCTCTGGTTGTCTGAATCATTCGGATAGGTGGCAAGGCCAATGCTGATTTTAAAAACCATGGACTGCTTTTCGTATTGATTTTTCAGAACATTAGCGATATTTTTATTTATCCTTTTGCAGATGGAGTGAGCCCCCTCTTTTTCAGCGTCACAAAATACCACAAACATCTCCTTCTCCCTGCGCTGGACAGCAATGTCTGTCTGACGATAGAGACTTCCCTTTACCGTATCTTCCATGCTCTTAATGATAATGTTTGTTTTCTTTTTGCCAATTTGTGCTTCAACTTCCTGCAGGTTTTCAATTATTACGGCAAGAAGTGACAGGACACACTGATTTTCCCGGGCTTTTTGAAACTGCCTGTCAAAAACCCACCTGAAGCCAGGATCTCGCTTTTCCTCTGAAAAAACCGGAAGTGTAAAACAAAAACAGTTCCCCGCAGGCTTGTTTGGTTCAACGTAGATCTGTCCTCCATGAAGCTCGACCAGTTCTTTTACTATTGACAGGCCGAGCCCGACGCCCTCTTTTTCCATTGGTTTCTTCAGGCGGTAAAACTTGTCAAAAATCAGTTTCCTTTTGCTCTCGGGGATTTCAGGTCCGTTATCTGCCACAGTAACCAGCATCATTGGGCCAGCCTTTTTCATCTTATTTTCTACAGGAGTGTTAACTACTTTTGCAGAGATAGTGACGTTGCCTTTTTCTGCAAACTTCATTGCATTTTCCAATAGATTGAAAAATACCTGCTCAAGTCTGTGCGGGTCAGCAAGAACATATGGAAGATCAGGGGGCAGATCAACCTGAACAGCTGTTTTGTTGCCTTCAGATCTTTCATTAAGTTCTCCAGCAATGCTGTCAATTAACTGCACAAGATTCAATTTTTTAAACAGAAATGCTGTTCTGCCTTTTCCAATTTTTGTTATATCCAGATACTGGCTTATAAGAACAGCAATGCGGTCAACATTACGAACAGCTGTTTTAAGAAGTTTTTCCTGTTTGGATGAAGATTCAGCGCCGCACATACTGATAAGAATTTCCAATGCTGTTTTTACTGCAGTTATAGGAGTGCGGAGTTCATGGGATGCAATGGAGACAAAATCCGACTTAATATTCTGGGCTTCCTTCCATATTGAAATATCTCTGAGAAAGATAACAACACCATTATGTCTGTTGTCATCATGAAAAGGTGAAATAATCAGATGATAGTAAGTGTCATTGATGAACAGATCCTTTTTTGTTTCCCTGTTGATACTTAGCGGGTCAAAGGATAATTTTTGTGAAAGAAGCAGGTAAAAAGAAGGGAGTGTATCCTTCAGATGCAGAATTTCACGGGCTGCCTGGTTAATAAAAATTAAAGAACCTTTCCCATCCATTATGATCAGTCCGTCAGGGATTGCCCCAAGGACTTTAAAAAGCTTTTTAGAATTCATGTTATTTAATGTTTTGACAAAACTGTCAGTTTAGCATTGTGATCTGCTAAATTGTTTTGATTGAGATATGAATTAAATACGGGTATGCAGCTGTTTTATGGCCTTAACCTTAGCTTTTGTCCAGCCATGATTAAGGACCCTCTAATGCCATTGAGTTGTCTCAGTGTGTAAACAGATACTCCGGATCGTTGTGCAATGTGGCCCAGAGTGTCACCTGGTTTGACAGTATAAAAGTTGCCTGAACCCTTTTTAATTCGAATGGTGGCAGCGTAGGTAAGCTGTTTAACAACAGTTTTTGTCTCACTGCCCAGCCCAACAGGAACCTTAATGTCATAACTTCCTGTTGGCATGTAGTATCCGCGAAGCTGAGGGTTCAGTTCCTTGATGACCTTGAAGTCAGTTCCAATAGCCTTAGCTATATCTGTTATGTGCAGGGGCACATCTGTTTTAATCTCAACCATGTCATACTCCATGGGATTATAAACACTGTCCCGTGACAGAACGTAGCCGTAGCGGGCAGGATTTTCCAGAATGATCTTTATAGCAGCGATTCGAAAAACATAGCGCTCTGTTTCAAGAGGCAGGTTTAGCCTGTAATACTGGCTGACCTTCTGTTCTTTTATTTCTCTTTTAAGGCGTGTTTCCCCGCAATTGTAGGCTGCAATGGCAAGTGTCCAGGTGCCGAACAGTTTCTTCAGATGTTTAAGGTATTTTAAGGCTGCATCCGTGGAACGTTCAAGGCTCAGACGTTCGTCCATCATACTGTCTTTGCGAAGTCCGTTATGACGGCCTGTATGCACCATAAACTGCCAGACCCCAAGAGCCCCCTTTTCTGATTTAATATGGGTCAGCAGAGCACTTTCAGCAACAGCAACGTACTTCAGGTCGTCGGGTACTCCGGCTTCGGCAAGTTTTGCTTCAATAAAGGGGAAATACCGTGAAGCCCGCTTAAGCCATAAAAAAACCTGAGCCCTGTCCCAGACGGATATTATGAATTCTCTGTCAAGCATTTCCCGTACAAATGGATTATCAAGTGGTACTGGCTCTTCGCAAAGGCTTAATGATTCCGGTAATTGAAAGTCCTCTAAAGAGGTATGGGGTGTGATTTCATCTGTGAAGGCCGGGTGTGGAACAAGGACAAGAAGGAAATTAAAAGTCAGCAGAAAGAAAACAGCTTTTAAAGATTTCAAGTTAAATTTTAGTGTATTCATGATGTTATATCCAAATATAAAAAGAGAAAATTCAAATTATTAATTGTTGAGTACTACCCTTCTCGGATGATAACTATATTTTCTTAGAAAAACCACTGATTTTTTTTAATTTTCTGTTCGGCCACTGATTAAAGAAATATGGAAATCAGATCGATAAAAGTGACGATAATTTGCCGGAGGCTTTAAAATTGTAATAGTTTATGATAGTCTGGCCAATCCGGGAATATTAGTGTAGAGTTGTTCTCATGACAAAAAAAACCATTCCCTTTCTGTTGTTAGCAATATTTTCCACAATGCTTGGGCTGGGAATCATAGCCCCTATAATGCCTTTGTATGCTGATAAGCTTGGGGCAACCGGACTATGGATAGGTATGGTGTTTGGTGCCTTCTCTATCTCACGAGCTTTGTTTATTCCTGTTATCGGAAAATTATCTGACCGTAAAGGCCGGAAAATTTTTCTCTGCACAGGACTCTTCATGTATGCCCTCATATCACTTGCCTATATTCTGACGGAAAACATTACGGAACTGATTGTAATCCGGTTAATACATGGCGCTGTTTCAGGTATGATTATCCCGGTAACCAGGGCCTGGATTGGAGATATTATCCCCATGGGTTCAGAAGGCAAATGGATGGGCTACTTCAACGCAACTTTTTTCATAGGCATAGGAGTCGGGCCATTGATGGGAGGAGTCGTCGTAGACCATTTTGGCATGGATGCAGCCTTTGTTTCAATGGCTGGTCTTAATTTTCTGGCTTTCCTGCCTGTTTTTTTTCTGGTTCCAGGAGTGTCAAAGATGAAAACAGCTGCACATTCACAGCCCTCATACCGGGAGATGATCAAAAGCGGAATGTTTAAGGGGCTTTTTTTTAACAGAACAATGTTAGAGTTGAGCTTAACAGCATTTTTTGCATTCCTGCCTCTTTATGCAGCCATTAACCTTGGCCTGAGTCCGACACAGATAGGTATGCTGATGGCTACGAATCTTTTACTGTTGTCATTGCTCCAACTTTTTTCCGGGAAAATTGCTGACAGATTTAACAGGAGAGCCATGATAATCGTGGGAAATTTGATCAACTTTACACCACTTGTCATGATTCCCTTTACTAACAGTTTCTTGCAGCTCTTTGGGCTGATTGTTTTTCGTAGTTTTGGGAGTGTAATCTCTTTGCCAGCCTCTTCAGCTCTATCGATCCGGGAAGGAAGAAAGTTTGGTATGGGCTCAACCATTGGGGCATTGTCAATTGCATCAAGTATAGGCATGGGTGTGGGGCCTGTTTTAAGCGGAGCGATTGCTGATTTTTTTAACCTTCAGTCGGTATTTTATTTCTCTGCGGCAATGGGACTTGCCGGTACAGTTCTGTTTGCCTGGTATAGCAGGCAATACAGCATGGAAATTGCAGTTGATGGGGTCTGTGGAGACCGGAAAAAAGCAGAAGAAGGGGATGCAGTTTTAATGAAAAATATATGTGAAACCTGAATTGAAAAATCACAGGATCTGATGAAAACAGGACCGTATTTGAAAAAGCTCTTTATCCGTTATAGCCAGTTATCCAAAGTCATTACGATAATGTTTCTGAGATACCTCTATAGCTGAAGCAGAAGGAGACTCCAGTTGTTTGTTAATGACAGTGCGTCAGCGTTATATTGACTAATGTTGAAAAAAATATTATTATTTACAGCTGCATGAGGGGGTGTTTCTAAAATCAAAAGAAACACAAGGCAGTTATAACTGTCTGTATGTTTTTTCTCAGGCAAAACAGAAAGCGTAAAAAAGAGGATTGCTATGAGAGCGCCAAAAACATGTATGCCGGTGTTGCTTATGGCTGCATTTTTAGTGGTCCCTGCATATGGTGGCCCAATTCCAGATACCGGGCAGTCCGAGTGCTATGATAATGATAAAGTGATAGCATGTCCACAGCCGGGTGAGCCATTCTACGGCCAGAATGCTCAGTACAGTACTACCCCGCTTTCCTACACCAAGATAGGCTCTAAAGGTCAAAAACTGCCTGACTCGGCAACCTCATGGGCTATGGTCAGGGATAACGTGACTGGATTGACATGGGAAGTGAAAAATTCAAAAGATGGGGTTGAGGATTATTCAAACCTCCAGGATGCGGATAACATCTATACCTGGTATGACAGTAATCCCTCTTCCAACCGTGGTGATGCCGGAACCTCTGGAGATGGTACTGATACTGAGGATTTTATCAGGGATCTGAACTCTGAAAGGTTTGGCGGTTTTTCAGACTGGCGAATGCCGACCTCAATGGAGTTGTCTGTTATTTTCAACAGAGCCACTGACAGTCCAGCTGCAAATGATACAAGCTTTTTTCCAAATACGCTTGATCACTACTGGACATCAACCACCGATCCTACTACTGATCACCCCGAACGAGCTGCTTCTGTTGATTTTTCCACCGGCTGGATGAACTTTCCCGACAAGTCTGATTCTCAGCATGTGCGTGCAGTACGCGGAGAACAATTAACTCAAAATTTTATTGACAATGCAGACGGGACAGTAACTGATGCAAGTACCGGGCTCATGTGGCAGCAAGACAGCTCACCAAAGATAATGTGGGAAGATGCCCTGTCATATTGCGAAAATCTTACCCTCGCAGGCTATGATGACTGGAGGATGCCTGACATTAATGAACTGCTGTCAGTTGCAGACTACAGCCTGGACAGCCCCTCCATCGACACAGATTTTTTCCCCATGACATTTGTTTATTACTGGTCATCTACTACAACTGCTTACAGCCCGGGGGAAGCTTTCCAGGTTTGTTTCGTATTGCGCGGCCGGCTGGAAACAAAAAGCAAGCTGAATCTTTCTGTCAGCTATGTACGGGCAGTGCGAGGCGGTCTGAATGAAACTTCAGGTGAAGGCAGCGGGGAAACATGTCCTGCTGTTTTTCTGTTAGGGGATAAAGAACCAGGGCTTGACAGGATAAGGCAATTTCGTGATGAGGTCTTAGCCGGGAGCTCTGCAGGCAGAAAGATGATAAATTTTTACTACCAGAACAGTAAAAAAATAACTGATGTCTTAGAACAGAATCCGCTAATTAAAAAAGCTGCTAAAGCAATACTGGATGCATTAATCCATGCCATGGAGTTTGTTAAATAAAAAGTTTGTCGTCGTTGTATTCCGCGAAATGGCAGTTTTTTTTATAAATTACAGAATTTTTTTTAACTGTGAAAACATAACCCAACAAATATGAATCATGAATCAAACAACCGCAGGGATATTTGTCTGAAGGCTAAAAGTTCATTGCTCAAAGCCAGAGAAGAAGGAGCTATAAAAGACAGCACCTTTGTGAATGCTTCTTTATGGCTGGAACCATCTTTTGCCGGGGTTGAAATTGACAATGTTCTTGTTGGTGACTTTATTTTGCAACTGGCAGATGAAAAAAGATGGGATGAGCTTAATGATTGTTTTTTTCAGATGAACAGTTTTGGTACTGCCGGTGTAAGAGGAAAGCTTGCAATCGGAACAGCCCATTTTAACAAAATAATTTTAGGTCTGGGAGTTGAGGCCCATGCCAGGTATATACTGGAAGCGTATGAGAAAAACGGGTTTAAACTCGGCAGGGAAAAAGCTGTTATTTTAGCTTATGACTCCCGGAGGGGCTCATATGATACCGAAACAAAGGGGCCCGGGTTTTTAGTTAAGGAAGCTGCAGCAATTTATGCTGCACATGAAATTAATGTGTATCTTTTTGACAATGTTGCACCAACTCCTGAACTTTCATTTTCAATTGCTGAACTTGAAGGAATAAAGCCCTATGCAGGTGGTGTTTTTACAGCATCTCATAATCCTGCATCAGATAACGGTTTTAAACCCTATGATTATCATGGCGGCCAGATTGCCCATACTGGTGTGCAGAACATTGCAGATGGAATTACTGATTACGGCCAGGTCCTGAAAATTAATTACGAAGATGGTATCCGTAAGGGATTGATACAGATAGTCGGGCCTGAAATTGATGAAGAGTATATTGAGAAGGAGAATCAAACAGCTGTATGGACTGACGGGAGGGGGCATTTCAGGGCTGACAAGGTTGACGGTTCTTTGCGTGTTGTGTTTTCCTCCTTAAACGGAACTGCACAGCGTCTTGTTCCGAGGGTGCTCATGCGCAGAGGGTTTAATGTGCGGGATAATTTATTTCTTGTTGAAAAGCAATGTGTTCCTGACGGAAAATTTCCCACCTGTCCCAGACCCAATCCCGAGGAAAAGGAGGCGCTTAATGAGGCAATCAGTCTGGCAAACAAAGAAAAGGCTGATATCTTAATTGCAACGGACCCGGACAGTGATCGCATAGGGATCGGGATTCGTCTGGCAGATACAGAAAGAAATTTATATGAGGATGATGAAGCTGTAAAAAATGGTTATTATCTTTTAAATGGCAATCAGCAGCTTGTGCTGCTTATAGAGTATATTTTAAATCAGCTTAAAGAGCGTGATGGGAGGCTTCCTGAAAACAGTGTTGTTTCCAAAACACTTGTGTCAACTGACCTTGCCAAAGCAGTTGCAGATGCCTATGGTGTCCTGACCATAGAGCCGCAGGTGGGGTTTAAATATATAGGTAAAAAACTTGATCTGTATGCACGGTTTGCTTTTAATGCAGCACAGGAGAAAGAAAAAGACAAATATGCAGGCAGGCAATATCAAAGCCTTACAAGAAGGCAGAGGACTGAAGTTCTGCAAAAATACGGCCTTTGCTTTCTTGTTGGGGGTGAAGAGTCATATGGCTCCCTTGTTGGTGATTATGTTAAAGATAAAGATGCTGTTACCACAGCAGCCATGTTTGTTGAAATGGCAGGGTTTTACAGGCTTCAGGGAAAGACCCTTACACAGCGACTTGAAGAGATTTTCAATTTTTATGGATATTACAGGGAAGAATCAGTTTCCCTGAAATTCGAGGGTGCTTCAGGCAATGATATTATAAGGGCAATTATGGCTGATTTCAGGGTTATGCCTTTGCAGGAAATTGCCGGCAAAAAAACTATTGCTGCCATAGACTATAAAAATGATGGGGCAGCAGCCAGACGTGCTGCAATTGATCCTCAGGGCAATGTCCTGTTTGATGATTCAGAGCCGGCTGATATCAGAAACTTTACAGGATATGCTGAGGTTAAGGGGATTCAGATTCCCATGTTCTGGCATGGAGATTACAGGGTTACAGGTGAAAAGGCAAAACTGCCGGAAGCAGATGTTTTAATGTATGTTCTTGAAGATGGCTCGAAAATCATTGTCCGCCCATCTGGCACAGAACCCAAAATCAAGTTCTATGTTATGGCCAGGGGTTCTCAGCAAAAAGGCAGGAGCACTCCTGATGACCGGCGCTCAGCAGATGCCTTTTTTATGAAGGCAAAAAAAGAACTTATTGACAAGGCAAACAGAATAGCCACTGCCATTTCAGCTTAACACTTCTTGGATTCCTTTAATATCTTTAATGCTTTCAGCAAGAAGTTCAATAGATCCTGAAGAAAGTGAAGGTATATCTAAAATCATTATACCCAAATTGAGCGATTCTAAAAAAACATGATTTCAAAAATCCCGCTGTGCCGGGATCAGTGTAACAGTATTGAACGGATTTAAGCATTACAATAGTTTCACCCCCTTCTTTCCCCCTTATCAAGGGGGGATGAAAGGGGGGTTGGTGAAGCGTAATGCTTACCTCACAAGCAGACATGGATGTCTGCTGAGAATGAGTGCTATGCTGTTACTCTTACTGTCTTTATCTGAAAAATCGTTCAGCTCAGGTTATATTTATGATTTTGCAATACCTGTTGTCTCAACTACCGGATAGATTCAGATCTGCCATAGGAATCCTTCTGCACATTTGCTGTTCAATAAATATTTCTGTTTTTGACTTAAGTCAATGCAGTTTCATCCCATGATGTGTATTGTTTTAAAAGAACACGTTGGGTGAATACCCAAAAATCAGCTGGAAACTTTTTTGGGGAGCTGCGAAAGATTGCCAGATAACACTTAATCCATTTTCAACAATCAAGAGGTTTTTATATGAAAATAATTATTGCACTGATTTTCTGTCTTATCTCACCAACCATGGCCCTGGCCAAGCCGGCAACAGCGTGTCATTGTTTTAAGGATCGAAGCTTTGTTCCAGCGTATCCTGGAAAGGCAGATCCTTACCTGCTGGCAACAACACAAAACTCATTTTTAGCTTCTGTTTTTGGCATTGATAAAAAAGAGATTGTACGTGCTAAAATGGAAGGTGCTTCCGGCAATCTCCTCTGGATAGCCTGTTTTGTGGCAAAGATAGTCGGAGTTAACGCTGACACTCTGATGGCGGAGCGAAAGACTGCAGGTTCATGGAAGGTTGTTTTGAAAAAGAGCAAAATAGATTTATCAAAATCAGGATCTCATTTTAAAAAGGCTATTGCTTCTGATGCCTCAGATGATGTTTTAGCTTCAGTAATTGTCGATCAAATGCTCATTGATCGCCTTGGTGCAAAAGCACAGGAGGTTAATAAACTCAGAAGTAAAGGGGCAAATTCTAAAGAAGTTATTTTATCAACTTTTCTCTCCCTGCGGTCCAGGCGTGCTGCTTCCGACTATTATAACTCTGTAACCACAGGCCAGAGTACATGGGATGCCCATTTAAATTCCCTGGGAATAAAGCCAAAGGATGTGGGACTGGAAATAAGTAAAATGGTCAAGTAATTTTCTCTGCCCTTACTGCTGCTGTTTTTTTCAGGCCGAGATGACGCTGTGCTATCAGCAGCATCCCTGCCCCTGCTATCAGTGTCAGCCCGAAAATAATTTGCCTGGCTGAAAACAATTCACCAAAAATGATATAGGAGGCAAAAGCAGTGAGAAATGGATTTGCAAACTGGCATCCGTTGCATATGGAAACTCCTATGTGCTCAAGTGCGTAGTAGTAAAAAACGTGTCCAAGGGCAATTCCGAAGATAGAGGAGATGGCAACAAGTCCCAGCCTTTCCAGGCTCATTTGCAGAATTCGCTGTGGTTCCCCGAATAAAAACATGAAAATCACAAGAACTATAGAAGTGTATATGCATATTATGGGAAATGAAATCCAGGGTTTTATTCCGCGCATGCAATATCTTACGGAAACTCCATACAGACCATAAAAACATGCGCACCCGGCCATGATTGCCACCCCTTTCCAGTTATTGTTTGTCAGCATGTCCAAAGCCTGGCTGTTCATTCCTAAAAAACCCGCTAAACACAGAAAGATACCTGCCCAGAACGCCCTGGAGCGAACCAGAGCCAATTCATCAGGAAACATTATGAAGGATCCCATCAAAGCAAAGACAATTGACAAGCGTAAAAGAACCATTATTTTCCCGGGCTCCATGTAATAAGGCGCCCAGGCCCATAATGATTGTCCTATGACATTAATCAAAGCCGGTAATAGGGCCAGGCGGAAATATTGTGCTTTTACCTGTCCGCGTCGCATGAAGATGAGCAAAGGAATACTCCAGAGGATTGCAGCGAATGGATAGCGTACGCCATTGGCAACCCATGCGTCAATTTCATGGATGAACGAACGGAGGAAAAGAGGGATTGTACACCAGCAGAGGATGGAAACAGAAAGTGAAATTGATGCACGAAAGTTATAATTTTGTTTTAATGTGGCCATGTTCATATTTTCGCATTTTGTAAAAGGGGAAATTTTACTAACAAATCAATTCTTACTCAAGAATATAAAATTTTTCTTGACAAAGAAAAAAAATTACCTAAATTATTAGGTATACATAATATGCACACCTAATAATTTGAACTGTAAATTTTTCACTCTGTTTTTCAATGAATATAACCACAGAAAACGCATTTTTTGAAATTCGCAAACAGATTCAGAAAATTGAAAAGTTTTCATTTCAATATTCCCATAATCTGAAAAAAAACTATGGAATTACCGGCCCGCAGATCGGACTGCTTAAAGCAATAGCACGAAACAACGGCAAACCCATTTCCATGACAGAGCTTGCCAGGGTTGTTGGTGCTCACATTACAACGGTTGAAGGCATGGTTAACAGGCTCCTGAAGATCAGGTTTGTTAAGAAACAAAAAAATAAAAACGATAAAAGGGTTGTTGAGCTTACAATAACAGAGGAGGGGAAAAAGGTTATAAAAAAAGCTCCATTAGGTGCAATGGGACAGCTCTATTACAATTTAAAGAAAATCCCAGAGAAGGAGGCTAAACAGATATATAAATCAATCGTTCGTCTGGCAGAGCTGTGTGGTGCATCTGATATTGAATTTGATTAAAATACTTGACCAATGGTACTGGTAAAAGTTCCATAGGAGAATAAAGAAATATGAAACAGGTCACAGAGGCAGTTGTGTTGACGGGTTGCGAGTTTCATGTTGCGGGTAAACAATATTAATCAAATTAATTTCAAATATCAAAGCTCAAAGTTCAAATGAATGTCAAATGACTAAAGGACAGGGACAAAGGATTAAAGCAAAACAGATGTAGGAGCGCATTCATGCGCGAAAGGAATTGGGCAAAGGCACAGGGTGAAAAAACCAACGACCAATAAGTCAGTGGATTTAATCCGGAGTTAACCTGTAAAGGTTTCATGAAAATAAAAGGCTTACGCCCTAACTCCGGAAGAAATAAAACGGAGTTTTTGACATGCTGCTTTTTGAAAAATCCTGGCAACAACAGACCAGTTTACAGAGAAAAACTCTGTGTTCTGGTCTGTTTTGACATAATGTAAATACATAACAGGAGAATAGACGTGACAACAACGGCCAACAGAAAACATAAAGAAGTTTTTTTTGTTACAGGTTTTTGTCTGATATGTCTGTGCTTAATTTGCAGCCGTGAAGCAGCAGCATCCTGGGAAAACGGAGATGTAAGCGCCCAGGTCAATTCTGGACTTGCTGTCATGACCCCTGGACAGACAAGAACATTTACCTCTGAATCGGACACTCTCCTTAATGCAATGATCATTCCGGTAGTAGTGTGGGGGGCTGGAACGTTAAACATTACTGTTTCAAAAACAGACAGCACAGGTGAAATTATAGGGGTGATTTATCAAAGCAGTGGCTACCCGGACTCCGGCTACAACGTTGGCATCACCCCCCTGTCATTGTCTTTGAGCACGCGTTTCTGGTGGGACTATGGCACAGCTTTAATAACCAGCGCGATGCTGTTTCCAGTTGGAGACGGTCCACATAAATACAGTGTGCGGCTGTCATATTGAAAATTGACGACAAAGCAAAAAGTCCACCTACTGTGTTGCGCTATATCCTCAGTTATTGCAGCGTACAAAAAAGTACGCCTCATTCCTTCGGATTTGCGCGCCTTATATCTGGAACTTTTTACTTTGTTGCCTGTTTTTTGACTTTTTACGACTTTATAAAAGATTTAAGTTGAAACATTAATGTCCAAAACAAGGTATTAACATATTGTTTTTGCATGTGTTTCAAGGTTGAGATTGCTTCGGTCATACCTCCCTCGCAATGACATTAACTGTTTGATTTTGCTTTGCATTGTCATTGCGAGCGAAGCGTGGCAAT
>JAJRXD010000001.1 GCA_024276465.1 Deltaproteobacteria bacterium | reverse complement strand
TCTTGATCTTGAGGAAGCTACAAACTTCATCAAAAGCGAAGCCCATGAGGACGCAAATATTATTTTCGGGGCTGCCATTGATGACTCCATGGCTGAAAATTTTCAGATAACTGTTATTGCTACCGGTTTCAGCAATGAAAAAAAGCACTGTCAGGAGGTACCCCTCCAGGATCAAAACATCTCTGACACATTGATGCAGGATGAACTGATGGAAGCTGAGATTGATATTCAGCCTGCAAGGGAAAGGGAAAATGCAAAAGTAGTAAAGATTGGAACAATTATAAGTGAATTTGCGGGCGACGGAGAATATGACATCCCCACATTTGTGAGGAAACAAAAAAGTATTTAGTGCATTACGACTATCTGAAACCCCGAACAGCTAATCAGCTATTAAGGAGGGCTTGGAAAATGCGTTACATGATTATAGTGTTTCCCTTTAGCGCTGGAAAACCAGTTGTTACAGATTTCAGGCTGGTAGCTTATTGTGTTGCATTTTTTAGAAGTTTTATGTATTCAGAAGTATCTGTTTTTGATAATGACTCAGGCAGATATTTATTGCGGATTATCAGGGCAAAAGACAACTGGCAGGACAGCCTGTATCCCAACTGAGGCTGCTGCATAAAAGACAGACATGCAAGTTAAAGATAGTTTGTTTTTACACCCCCCGTGCAAACCACGGGGGTGTAGCTCAACCGACAAAACAGTAACCTTTTATTTTGCTAATTTGTGTCTTACATATCAGATGAAAAATGCACAATCACCTGTTCTGGAAAAGGCAAAATCAGGGTCCTTTTAGCCTTCCCTAACACCTACTACACAGGCATGTCAAATCTTGGTTTGCAGGTTCTTTACAGAATTCTTAATCTTTCTCCTGACACAACCTGCGAAAGGGTTTTTCTTCCCGGGACAAAAGAAATTCAACATTTGATAAACACCGGTAAAAAGCTTACATCCCTGGAGTCCGGCCAACCCTTCAGCTCCTTTAACATCATAGCGTTTTCCCTCTCCTTTGAAAATGATTATCTCAATATCCTTACGATGCTGAGCCTTGGCAAAATTCCCCTTCTTCAAACCAGCCGCTCTTCATTTCACCCCCTTATTATTGCCGGAGGAATATCTGTTTTCCTGAATCCAGAGCCACTTGCCGATATTTTTGATCAGTTTATAATTGGCGAGGCAGAAGAAGTCCTCAAGGAATTTCTGGATACAGTAAGGCTAAAGTATCATGGAAAAAACTGGGAAAAACCTTCTTTTTCAAGTTTTGCTGATATAGAAGGTGTTTATATCCCTTCTGCTAATAACATAAAATACAATTCCAGCGGCCTGCCCCGGAAAATTTCTTCCCGCAAAAGTTTCATCAAAAAAATAAAGTGCCGGCATGTTGCAGACCTGGATTCTTTTCCTGCATCCTCCTGTTTTTCCACACCAAACACCGAGTTTTCAGACATGCTCCTTGTTGAAGCAAGCAGAGGATGCCCCAGAGGATGCAGATTCTGCGCTGCAGGAAGTGTTTATAAACCTTACAGAGTCAGGAATAAAAACAATCTCCTGAATGAAATTCAATCTCTGCCTGCAAAACAATCCAAAATTGGTATTCTTGGATCTGCTGTTTCAGACTTTCCCGATCTGCCGGACTTGATAAAACATATAACTTCCAGAGGCAGGCTTGTATCCATTTCATCACTGCGAGCAGATTCTCTGACAGAAGAGATGGTCTCAGTGCTTAAAGAGAGCAGGCACAAAACATTTACTATTGCCCCGGAGGCTGGTTCCGAGCGTTTAAGGCAGGGAATTGGCAAAAGCCTGACTAACGAAGAGATATTCAGAGCTGCAGAGATTCTCTCAAAATACAGGATTCCGAACATCAGGCTTTATTTCATGATAGGCTTGCCTGGTGAGAATGAGGAGGACATCAAAGCCATAATAAGAATAGCAAAAGAGATAAAACACGTCTATTATAAAGAAGCAAAGCAGAAAAAATGGCTGCACCATATTACCCTGAGCATAAGCCCTTTTGTTCCAAAACCATTTACTCCCTTCCAATGGCATCCTTATGAACAGGTAAGCAACCTGAAACGTAAAATTAAAATCATTTCAAACGGACTGAAAAAAGAAAGGAAATTTATGGTCAATTTTGACCTGCCAAAATGGGGCTATATACAAACCCTTTTAAGTCGTGGTGACAGAAGGGTCGGGAAACTTCTTTTAAAAGCCTTTGCCCACAATGGGGACTGGGCACGGGCATTTCGTGACACTGACATTAATCCTGATTTTTATGTTTACCGGGAAAGGGACCTGGAAGAAACATTACCGTGGGATTTTATCGACCACAGCATAAATAAAAAAAAGCTTTGGGAGGAATATCAGAAAGCGCTTCATGCTGTCTGAGCAAGTCATTAGAACAGAGCAGGCTGATTGCCTGTTTTCTTTTTTGGTTTTTTTCTGAGAGGCTTTGTTAAAAAAGAATCGAGTTTTCTCTGAAGGGTATTTCGTGATATGCCGAGGATCTTTGATGCCTTGCTCTTATTGTTTTTCACTCTTCTTAAAACCGTTTTAATATATATATTTTCCAGTTCACCTAATTTGAAAAAGTCTTCTCCACTCAAAAAACTTTCCAGAGCAATTGATTTCTTTGATATGTTAAAACGTATATCATCAATGGTTATCAACGGGCTTTGCGAAAGAAGCACAGCATTTTCCATCACATCTCTCAGTTCGCTGACATTACCAGGCCACAAATGTGAATTAAGGGAGCTTAATGCTTCGCTGTGAATTCCGCCAATATTTTTACCATATTCTTTGCAGAATTTATCCATAAATAAAAATGCAAGTGGCTTAATATCTTTAATTCGATCACGAAGCGGCAAAATACTTAACAAAAACGGATTAAAACTTTTTTTAATTTCATTTTCCATTTTCCTTTTGGCCCTGTGGTCATCTCCATTTTTGCTGAAGGTGAATATCAGGCGCAGATTTTTTAAGCTTCTGACAGCTCTGCTTGAAGATTCTATCATCCTGTCTTTTAAAAGAGATAAAAGACTTTTCTGAAGGTCAGCTTCAAGTTTTCCAATGTCCCTTAAAAAAAGAGTCGGCTTCCTGTAATCATCCGGTTTTAAAAAGGAAATCTTTTCATCAGAAAACATTTCAAAACATTCGTCAACTTTCTCCTGAAAATATTCAAAAGGCAAGTCAGAGCAATTGATTGAAAAAAACGGGGCATTAGGGGAGAAATTACAATGAATACTTTTTGCCAGGAGCTCCTTGCCGGTGCCTTTCTCCCCCATTATAAGTATGGAACGAAAAGCACTGTCATCAAATTCTTTCCCCTTATAAAAAAGGTCTTTCATTGTCTGCGTAAAAAATACAAAAGGGTATAATGCAGTATTGTTTTCAATAATCTGAGTGTTTTTCATGTTTGATTGGATTGCAAAAAAGTTGGGGATCCCCCCCCTGTAAGAATGCTGTTACAATAAATGATAACAAGAAATCAAGTCAAGATATTTTTTAAAAAAATTAATCAAAAGGTTTTTCAGACAGCTGTAATACAAAAAAAAAGTCCGCTTTCCGGTAAAAATGAAAAAGCCCTGTCATAAAAATGACATCCTTTTTTCACAAGCAAATTCAAACAGCTATATTGGTTTTCTATTTTTTTTCAAAAAGAACATGTCTAATTACTGGAATTAACTTGTTTGTTTTTTGACAATAAAACAAAAGGGCTCAAAGCCGTAAGCTTCAAACCCTTTTTATGAAAATCGCCCGGGTTCAGATTTTATTCTACAGTAAGGGAAACTCCTGAGCACTGTTCTTCATCAGTGGTGACAGTAACAGGGTACTCACCAGGCTCAAGCCCGGATTTAATCAGAACAAAAACATTTAAACGTGTATGGCTGCGTGACGTGAATGCAAAAAGAACACTGATTTTGTCCTCGGCTCCCTCAAAAGATATTTCACTTGTTCTGTTATAGTTGATGTTTTCACCGCTTAATGTAATAACCCTGAACCTTGTACCTGCTTTAATCGATTGTGGTTCAATACCTGTCAGACTGCATAAAGCCATCCCGGCACCAACAGAAAAAGCATCATTGCATACGGTTTCAGTATTGCCCAGGTTTACTGCTACATCACCCGTACAATCCTGAGCATCATCTGAAATGCTTATTGTAGCAATGACACTGGCTTTATTATTGCCTGTACTGCTTGGCTCTGTCTGACCATTGCTGTCAAATGTCAGGACTGCATCAAGGACTGTAATTCCATCGCATTCAAAATCAACGTCACTGCTGTTAACAGTTGTACTCCCTGACACAGTTGAACTGTCCACTTCAATCGTCACATCCATCTCTGCTGCACCGGCCATTCCTGAAGACGGAGATACTGACACACATTCCGGAGGGCCGGGTTCCTCAGTAAAAACCTTAAACATATCATTACATGTAACAACATTGAAACCTGTTGAAATGGTTATATCACAGGAATTTTCAGGTGCATTATCAGCAATTGTAATATTAGCCTTTATCTCTGTTGCACTGCTTACGGTTGTGCTGTTTACTGTTACACCAGTACAGTCAAAAGAAACCTCTGATACTCCATCAATAAAGTCTGTCTCACTGCCCCTTATGTTTACGTCAAAGGTATTACCGATAACCCCAAATGCAGGTTCAACCTCAATGCATTCCGAAGATTTTGATTCGCACGAAACAGACACTGACCGGGATACCTCTTTCTTGTTATTCCATCTGTCTCTTGCGGTTATTAAAAGTGTATAGTCCCCATCGCCGTCCGGAAAATCACCTAAAATAACAGTGCCTGAACTGCCATCCTCTGAATCCGATCTTGTAAGTGTGCCGGTAATATCAACGCCATTGTCATCCAGGACCATTACTTCTGTTCCTGAAAGATCTACAGCCTGATTGTCAACAACCTCAATCATTACAATGCAGTTACCAGAACTGATTTCTCCCACGTAAGGGGGCTCAAAATCAGGCACAAAGTTTAGCACAAGGGTTGTATCTCCATAACTGTTGGTAAAGGCATTTACTGTCATGACTGTTTTTCCCGCATCCGGGTTAACAGTAAATACTTTTTTGGGGCTATCTGTTTTCAGATTAACCTTTTCCCCGACAGAACTGCTGAGTGTTCCGTTGTCTGCAGCAAGACTAACTTCAATTCCATCTGCGCTGGTATCCATTACAGCTACCGGTCTGATTGGAGAGCTGTTCTGGTCTTCAAGGTATAGATTCACCGGGGTATCGGTTACACCCGGGACAGGAACAAACATGTTGCTTAAGGAAACCTGGCGCGCTACCCTCATGTTCACTGTTAATTTACGGCTTAAAGTCTCGCCACTTGTGGTAAACTTGACAACCGCAACATCCTGGTTTTCTGTAATCTCATCAAGTGAAAAACTGATCTCAACATCATCATCATTTATTTTAACCGATGCACCTGGAAATTCAGTATCAGAGGCTGTTGCAGTACTGCTTGCTTCAATCTCACCGCTGCCCGCAAATGTAATGGCCCGTGCTTTACTGAACAGAGAATTCACATTTTCAACGAGGGGATCGTTTTCCAGGCGGCTGGATTCTTCAATTAGAGGAAGATATACCTTTCCCTTAATGTCAGAATCTTCAAGTGTTGTGTTTTCAGCACTGTAATTGTTGCCAAACGCATCTTTTGCCGTTATTATGCCTGACAATAAAACTTTATTGTGCTTCTCCTCCTGATCCAGGTTTACTTTAACCAGTACATAGTCGGTTGAAATGTTTGAGGGCTCAACATCACTGCCACCAGCTGCATCCATGCTTATCCCGTCCGAGGTATCAGGATAGTATTGAACAACATTTGTTGCTTTATCCAGGCCTTCAAACACAAAGAACAGATTATTCTTGTCCAGGGCTTTGTAGAATGCAACATCCTCCTTCGCAGTATTGTCCTTATCATTGGGGATTTCAACTTCTGAAGATCCACCGGTTTCTGTATCCGAACTATCCCTCCTGGGGCTCACCTTAACAGTAGAACCTCCATTTGTTAAAACCCTGAGGTTAAATGACCTCTCATCTGCTTTTCCCTCAATCACAACTTCTGCATCATCTCCTGCTTCTCCCCCGTCAAGACTGTTGATATCGCCCAGGTCAATTGAAGCAATAGTGTCCTGTGCTACAAAGTCAATACCCTCTGATTCTTCGTTGATATTATCATAAAGACTGCTGGACAGGGATGTTCCATCGACGATTATATCTGAAAGATATAAACTTGTAATGCTGGCAATTGATCCATCAGCAGTAGAGGCTGTGACAGGAATCTTGAAGGGCATGAATGCCTGGTACTCATATTTTGTGGTAATTGAAGAGCCGTTATAAGGAGGGCCATCAGCATAATCCGGAAGGGCTTCCAGTTCAGTTTCTGTACTGTTTATTGAAACCCCGCCCTGCCTTTTCAGATAAAAAGTCACTTTTTTACCTTCTGCAAAAGGAGCAGGCTTATTGTCTTCATCATATCCGACAATAGCTCCATAGATATATGTTTCACCTGCTTTTCCAGGCACCCTGAAGGCAGGTGAAGGTTTTTTCGTGCGGTCTTTAAGAAGCTTGTAAGCATCCCAGGGTGAAATCTTTGCAGTTCCCGGAGCCTGATCCTGAGCTTCAAATCCGGATTCCCTGTGTTCTCCGCTGCTTGTAACTTGATTCACAGGAAGGCCGACAATTGTTATCTTGTTTATTTTGCCTGCTTTATATATTGCATAATCAAACCTTTTATCTTTATCTTTATCTTCATCGCCTCCTTTTTCATTGAAAAATTTTGATGTTTCTGTAACATTCAACAATTCAGTTTCAGTTACATCCTCGCTCTGGCCACCAACCCAGCGGGTAAATGTCCAGTAAGCCTTGGGTTCAAATCTGAATTCTTTACCGTCTTTAAATGTATCCTCAGCATCATCAGCAGCTTTGGGTGGATTATATGCTGATTTTGTCACCTCAATTTGTGCATGACCATCTTCAAGTGTAGCATTATCTGACCCGACCTTAACTTTCTTTGCATCCTCAGGGACATTGTTTGTAAAATAATATTTCTGGTCTGTTTCCCTGTAAAATACAGCAAAAATATCAATTGTGGTAGGATCTCCGGGTCTTTTTATTCTCCCCCCATCCCTTTTCTGGTCCGGAACTTCATCCAGAATACCCGGCAAAGATGATATTCCACCTGTTCGCAGAACCCAGCAGTTTGCAACAGGAGCCTCAACAGTAACTTCAGCCTGGCCGGAGACTGTGGTTGTGCCCTGTTTCAGGGTTGCAATAATAGTGTCATCTCCAACTTCATCGATATTGTCATAGCTCACCGCAAACTCCTGCCATGAAACAACAAGGGGTATTGTCACAGATTCTGCTGCACTCTCCCAGTCACTGTCAGCCAGATCAAGATCCGTTGCAGGAGTGGTGGAAAAACGTACTGATGAGCCATAATTATTTGATTTCAGGATAAGCTGAGCATCGCTTATGGGCAAACCGGAAAATGTGGTTGCAAGCTCATTTGATGCATCAAGCAGTACCACCCTGCCTCTCAGATAATTCTTCCCCTGGTCAACAGGCCAAACCATTGCTGTATTGTCCGTAAGTTCAAGATATACCCTTACAGCCTCTCCTGCATGCACTGCAACCGAAGAAAAAAACATGATAGCCGCAAACACGTTCAAAAAAATAATATCTTTAAATTTTAATCTGTTCATCTGGCCTCCTTTTTTAAACCCATATTTAATTAAACACATTTTACATCCTGCTTGTTTCGTAATTAATATATATATTTCACCTTATTTATGTCAAGAAAAAACAATTAATGTATTGTATTTTTAGACAAAAAGTGCTTTATTTGTTTATTTATAACTATACCGTGAATCAACCAGCATGTTAAGTTTTCATCTTTATTTAACCTGGCTTGCCTGAAACCTGCTATATCTATAGATGTTATGCAAAAAAAACACCTGCTTGAATACATTGCACTAAGGATTTTTTGTTTTACAGTTAAAGCCCTCCCTGTTCCTCTAACTATCAGGGCCGGCAGAAAAATCGGGCTTCTGGCTACTCCGTTCATAAAAAAAAGAATTGAACTTGCCCACAGCAACCTGCAAATTGCCTTTGGCGACACTCTGTCATTTAAAGAAAGAAACAAAATAATCCGCAGCCTGCTCAGCCTTTTGGGTGAGGGCCTGATTGAATCAATTGTCTTTAACACAAAAGAGATAGAACAGAATATAACTGTGGAAGGAATGGAACTTCTGGAAAATGCCCTTGCAATGAAAAAAGGGGCCATTATTCTGGGCCCTCATTTCGGACAATGGGAGCTGGCAGGCTTTGTGTTCGGGTCATACCTGAAAAATGCTTCAACTGTCTATAAATCTCTGAAAAATCCGTTTGTAAACAGTTACCTGATAAAAAAAAGGCAGGAAAGCAACCTTACTCTGATTCAAAGCAAAAATGGATTGCGCCAGGTTTTTGCCAGCCTCAAAAAAGGTTCCATGGTTGTCATTCTTTTTGATCAGAACGCCGGCAGAGACGGGCTGCCGGTAAACTTTTTCGGCAGTACGGCTTTCACCTATTCTGCTCCTGCAGTTTTTGCATTAAAAACAGGGTGTCCTGTTCTGCCTGCATATACAATTAAGGATTCAGGTTTCAGGAAACACCGTCTCGTTATAAAAGAACCGTTCCCCTTAATCAGGACCGGCGACAAAGAAAAGGATCTGATGGCCAATACCCAGCAGTACAATGACTTCATAGAAAGCCTTGTGCGCAAGCATCCTGACCAGTGGTTCGGATGGCTGCATAACCGGTGGAAAATTCCAGGGACTCGCTGATTACGCCCCCTGCTTCTCCTTCAACTTCAAAAATCCTGCGATCGTCTCTGAACATGCTTCAAGCTGAACGGGTTTGTTGACATAAATTTCCCGGCTCTTAATTTCATATTCTTCGGGATAAGCATTTTTAAAATACATGTCCTGAAAATTGGAAAATTTCAGCTGGTGTGATGTTGAATCTACAACCACAGTTTGATTTTTTTTAACAATTCCCTGTAATACAGCTTTCCTGAGTCCAGCGATAGATTCTCCACCCTGTGTGCACACTACGTGGCCATGGGAATTGGCCCGAAGCATCCCCTCAATAATTTCCTGCTCTTCAACCTCTACAGTCATAAACAGTTCATTGAAATGCTCATCAACAAGCTTCCTTACCTTTGGAAACGATACAGGATCACCAATCATGGCAGCCTGGGCAACACTGGGTTTTACCTTCATGGGCGAGTATTGTCCTGTAGACCTCCAGACAGCAACAGGGTTTGCATGCCTGCTCTGAACAGCAAGGATAAAAGGCAGATCGGGTATGATCTCAAGCCTGTACAAATCAAGAAATCCTTCCATAACTGCTGTAACATTTCCTGCATTTCCAACAGGCACAACAACAACAAGGTCGCGTGTTCTGTAGTCAAGCTGCTGAGCTATTTCATATGCATAGGACTTCTGCCCCATTATCCTGACAGGATTTTTTGAGTTTAAAAGACACACCTGGTACCTTTCTGCAAGTTCTTCAACAACCCTCATGCAGTCGTCAAAAACACCCGGTATTTCAACAACCGTTGCCCCGCTTCCAAGGGGCTGGGAAAGCTGCTGGGGTGTGACCTTGCCCTGGGGGAGCAGAACAACAGATTTGACTATATTTCTATCAAGATAGCTGAGATACAGCGCTGCAGCTGCTGACGTGTCACCGGTAGAGGCGCATATTCCAAGCACCTCCTTAAGCCCCCTTGTCCTTATTGAGAAGTTAATAAAACTTACTGCTGTCGCCATTCCACGGTCCTTAAAACTTGCAGAGGGGTTGAGGCCGTCATTCTTGACAAAAAATTCCATTCCAATATACCGGCTCAAATCCCTGTTTGACCTGACAACAGGAGTATGACCTTCGCCTAAATAGATTATGTCCTGGAGGGGAACTGTGGGAAACAGCAGTTCCTTGAAAAGAAAAACCCCTTTCAGGGCCTCTGTATTGAGCATTTTCCGGTAATCAAATATTTCATGCCAGACAGGTCCCGGGATTTTTTTCAACAACTTAAAGTCCCTGTCATTTAAGCGCAGCAGGCTACTGCATGCAGGACATGTGTATAAAAACTGATCAATTGAAAATGTCTCTCCGCAGGAAATACATTCATACACAACATCGCCTTCATGTTCCGGAATAATGTGCTTCTGAATACGTGAAGGAAACTTCTCTGTTTTTTCCAGTTCATTCTTCATTTTTCCAGTTTACCTTATCTCTTATGTTTAAGACATTATATAAACACCCTCCACTAAACCTGTCTCTTGTCAGGCAAGGTTAGGCTATAATAAATAATGCCCGGAGTCAATAAAATGCTAAGCAGGAGCCCCAAAAAACAGGGATAAAACTCAAAACAGGCAATAATGGCGGTAACAAAGGCAAAATGTTTTTTAACCCATTGCACCGCAGCCTTGCATGAGTGTCTTTCTGCAGATGAAGGGTCCAGACTGTTTGAGTCCCGGCTTGTCGGGACGAGTTTTTGGACCCGCTGCATAAAGATGCTCATGCAGGGGAAGCCGCAGGCCAAGGTGCAGGGTGCCTTTTCTTTTGGTACTTTTCTTTGGAGCAAGCAAAGAAAAGTACGTATTCGTTGCCATCCTTAATCACTCAGAATTACTGATTTTCAATCTGTCCTGCAATTGGGGGAAACTCCTGAATGCTAAGGAACTGCAAGCCATGCAAAAGTTTCTTGCCTGCTGCAGTTCTGTTCTGATATAAGCATCCAGTATCAAAAAAATCGTTGTACAAAAAAGTATGACGACTTCATCAAGCATCAAAACAAAAAGAGGTCTCACCCCTTATGAAGCCTGGAGAACTTTCCCGGATTTTTCCTTTTTCAGATTTAGACAAATATATTGAGGAAAAAGTTCTGCCAAAAATGCAGATGTCAGGCAGAAAGTTCAGCATTCAGCGAACAGGCCTTGGCAACAGAAATATAATATTTTTTTTGCATATTGCTGATTCCAGAGACACTGTTTTAAAGGGCTTTGCAAGAAAAGCCCGCCTGAAAAACAACCTGCTGGCTAATCGTATTCTTACACGCAACAGCATCAGCGCTCCCCGAATCCTTTTTTCAGACCTGTCACAAAAAACATTCATAAAATTCGGCTGCTGCTTTTCCTGTGAAGAAAAAATAGAGGGGAAAAATCTGTGTGAAATTGACAACCTCCTGGAAGTTTTACCATCTGTTGCAAAATTCTACGCCCGGATGCACAACATAGGAAGTTCACGCTGGGGAAAACCTGCTTCAAGCCGAAAATATGGATTTTCCGGTTATGTAATGGACAAAACCTTAAAATGGCTCAACAAACTCAAATGCCCGGAAACCGGCCTGAAAGATTCGGAACTGCGATCATGTTCAAAATGGTTTGAAAAAAAACTTGATTCCATTAAAGCAATCAGGCATTTCAGCCTGTGCCACGGAGATGTAAACAAAAAAAATATTATGGTTTCGCCATGCAGGCAGGTCACAATTATAGATAACGAGGCAGTTAAGAACCTGCCTTTCCCAATTGAATATTTCAGGCTCAAGTTTATTTTATGTGAGGATAATGTCAAAGCACAGAAAATATTTGAGCAGTCTTACTTTGAGAACTGTTCGTCTGAAAAACGCCATGAGTTTGAAGCATGTAATCTGTTTTACAGGGCCTTTGTCCTTCTTGAACTTTTCACATACTTTAACAAAAAACTGAAACATCACCATGAGGGTGACAGCATGAAAAACTTTTATGAATCAAACAGACAGAGGGCTCTTATTAATTTAAAAAAACTGGTGACATATTAACATGCGGACAAGTCGTCCGCATGTTCGTCTGCGTAAGTCCTCGTGTGTCTGCGGTTTTAAACAATTACCTGTTCATCTGTTCTGTGTTTGTTATTTAATATTTCAACTCACTCTTGTCCAAAAACGGATTTTAAAAAAATAAGAAATTGAAAAAGTCCTCCAAATAAGGCACGGTATTTTTACCACTAAAAAAACCAACCAAAAAAGGAGGACTGGAACTATGGTAAAACATGCAAGCCTATTTA
>JAJRXD010000107.1 GCA_024276465.1 Deltaproteobacteria bacterium | reverse complement strand
TTATGTTTTTGACCCGTATTTTATTCTTGGTTCAAAAAATCCGTACAGAAGATCAACAATGAGATTAACAATGACAAACAATGCAGCGCCAACCAGTACACAACCCATGATTACTGGATAATCCCTCTGAAAAATCCCATTAACAGCATATCTCCCTATACCGTCCCATCCAAAAATTGTTTCCGTTAAAACTGACCCGTTCAGATAGCTTCCAAAATCCAGTCCAATAAGTGTTATGATTGGAATGATTGTATTTTTCAGGGCGTGTTTAAAGATGATAGCACTTTTTTTCAATCCCCTGGCCTTTGCTGTTGTAATATAAGGTTGGGACAGTGTTTCGATCATGTTTGCACGTGTAATACGTGCCAGGTACGCAGAAGAACTAAGCCCCAGAGTACTTGCAGGCAGTATGAGAAAAAGCAGGCTCCCATTGCCCATGCCGGAAGGTGGAAGTAGCTGAAGTTTAAAGGAAAAAATGTAAATTAAAATCAGCCCAAGCCAGAAAACCGGAATTGAAATGCCGCTTATGGACACAAAAAGTCCTACCCTGTCCCAGATTGATCCCTGTTTTACTGCCATAAGTATTCCAAGCAGCAATCCGAACAAGATTGAAAAAAGCATGGCAGCGGAAGCAAGTTTAATGGTATTTGGCAATTTCTCTGAAATATCTTCAACAACATTTCTGTTGGTGTAAAATGAACGTCCTAACTCGCCCCTGAAAATCATCCTTAAATATCCGGTGTATTGCGAAATAATGGATTTGTCTGTTCCCAGATCCTTCCTGATTCTCTGTATTACCTCAGGATCTGCCCTGTTGCCTACCATGCCCTGAACCGGGTCTCCCGGAAGAGCCTGCAAAAGAAGAAAGGTTATAAGAGTTATACCAAACAGCGTGGGAATAACCTGAAAAACTCTTCTTAGATAATAATATTTCATGTTTTAACCCGAAAATCCGATATAAAATTGGATTTGTAAATCATGCTGGCGAAATATTTTTTCATTTTTATGCTTTTATACATAAAGATACAGGTGTAACAATCTGGAAATTATTATTTTTATTGACTATAATACCTGAATATTGCACCATTTATCTACTGCGGCTTGAAGCCCCATCTGTTTAAAGGGAGTTTCGCAATTTCGATTCTCAACATAGCGGTGCTATGTCTGTGAGTCAAAATTACTCCAACAACCATTTAAACACAAGGGTTTCGGTGCCTCGCTATGACAAATGGCGCAAAATTCAGACAATAAAAATAAATTTATTTTTTTATGGTCTGCTATTAAGCTTTAAACATGAAACTCTTTTAATTTTTATGACAAGAACTATTACAGTTACAGGAGGAAAAGGGGGGGTAGGGAAAACAAACATCAGCGTTAACCTTTCCCTCTCTCTTTCAAAGCTTGGCTCAAAGGTTTGCATTTTTGATGCTGATTTAGGGCTTGCCAATATTAACATACTTTTGGGTTTATATCCTGAATATAACCTGGAAGATGTAATTATAGACGGCAAAAATATTAATGATATCATTATAAAGGATTATTTTGGCATAGATATCATACCAGGAAGTTCGGGTGTTGAAAAAATAGCCAACCTTGGACAAAAAGACATTGATCGTTTTATCCGCTCATTTTCAGAACTTGATGAATATGAATTTTTTATTTTTGATACTTCTGCAGGCATTTCAAAAAGTGTTATCTCTTTCTGCCTTGCAGCATCAGAAATAATTCTGGTAATAACTCCTGAGCCAACTTCTCTGACAGATGCTTATGCTCTTTTGAAAATATTATGTCTTAACCAGTTTACTGGTTCAGTGAGAATAGTTGTTAACCAGTGCAGGAATACAAAGGCTGCCAAGCATACATATAATAGATTCAAAGACGTAGTCAACAAGTATCTCACCATAGAGGTTGTTCCGCTTGGAATTATCATACAGGATAAAAAATTTCCGGAAGCTGTAAGACAGCAACAGCCCCTTGTAACTCTTTATCCTGAATCCAGTGCTGCAAAATGTATAAATGTAATGGCCTCCCGCCTTTTAACAAATCAATCTGAAAAATTCAAGCCCGCAGGGATTGCATCATTCTGGACAAGTTTTCTCAAATTTACAAAAAGCCCTTTAAAACTTACAGAAAAAGCACAAGCTGTTAAAGAATCTAACGACAAACCTGTTACGGAAACTTACATGGAAGAAAAATCAATCAGGCCCTCTCAGGACAGTTCTCATGTTTTGGCAGACAGAGAAAAAAAAGCTCAGGATTCAGCTTTTACAGTCAAGGACAGGGTTAACCATCCGTTATTGGATAAATTGGAGTTTTCCAATAATCTTCCAACTCTTCCCCATATTCTTTTAAAACTGATTGAAATCTGCAGCAAGGAAGACTCAAGCATAAAAGCAATTGGGAAAATAGCTGAAAACGACCCCTCTCTCTGCACGAAAATTTTAAGGCTGGTTAACTCTGCTCATTACAGCCTGCCCAAAAAAGTGAAAAACCTTAATCAGGCGCTTTCTTTTTTAGGCATTGATATTATCAGAAATATAGCTGTGAGTGCATCAGTATCGCAGGTTTTTAACAGTCTTAAAAGGGACACAGCCTTTAATTTAAAGCTGTTCTGGTGGCACTCACTGATGTGTGCGGTTCTTTCGGGCCTGATTGCAAAAAAAACATCCCATTCCATGCCTGACGAGACCTTTCTGCCGGGTCTTCTCCATGATATCGGCAAGCTTGTTCTACTGCAGAATTATCCGGAAGTATATCATGGAATAGTTAAAGCTTCAAAAGATCATTCTCAACTGTTTATTGAGGAGGAGAAAAAATTCGGTATTACACATTGTGAAGCAGGTGCCCGGCTGGTTAATCACTGGCATCTTCAATCATTTATCGGTGATGCTGTTTTGTATCATCATGAGCCTCTTCACAGAATTGTAAATGCCCTTCCTCTGGTGAAAATTATTTATGTGGCCAACAGCCTGGGGAATGACATCTTTGATAATGGAAATAACAAATTTGAAGTTGCAAATGAAGTTTTAGGCCTGAAACCAGCAGAGGTAGAAGAGATAATGGAACAGGCTGAGTCTCAGGTAAATGAGATTTCACGATTTCTGGATATAGATATTGAACCTCCTGCCAGAGAGGCTGATGGAAAGCCTTCTGACAGTGACATAAAAAAACAGGAGGATCTTGCGCATGAGGTCAGGGACATATCCCTGGTCCTGGGAGTTCTGCAAAATCTCATAAATGCCCATGATATACATTCTATTCTGCAGGTTGCCTGCCAGGGGCTTCAGATTGTTTTTGATATTAAAGACAGCCTGTTTTTTCTGTATGACAAATCCCGCGGGATCCTTGCTCTTGCAAATGGCAGTGATAATGTTCAGAGCGGGATTCCGGATGAACTTGCTGTTCCATTTCAGGAGGGCAAGAGCATACTTGTAACTTCACTCAAGCAGGGAAATATTATTAACTCATTTACCTTGAACTCAAAATCTGATCTGACGATAATTGATGAGCAGCTGATCCGCTTGACAGGGAAAGAGGGAATTATCTGCTTCCCAATGATTGTCCGCAGTAATGGTGTGGGGGTTATGGTATTAGGGCTGAAAAAGGGGGAAGTCTCTAAAACAGACAACAGTTTAAGACTGCTGAGCCGGTTTATAGGCCACATTGCTTTTTCTCTGCATGCTGATAATATAAGACAATCACAGGCAAAGGAGGTTCTTTCAGAACGTCTGGCAGCTTCATCAGCTATTGCCAAAAGGGTGGCCCATGAGGTAAATAATCCCTTAAGCATTATAAAAAACTACCTTAAAATCCTGG
>JAJRXD010000106.1 GCA_024276465.1 Deltaproteobacteria bacterium | reverse complement strand
CACAGTTTCCGTTTATGGCTGTTGGACAGCATTGAATGAAAAATGACAACCTCGTTTTGAAATATTTAACTACGTATTGGAATAACAAACACTTAACTTGTCCAAAACCGTCTTTTTAATCTATTTTGGACAGTAATGATTAAATATAATGAATGAAAAAAAAGAAAAAGGTGGTTTTTTCAAGCGTCTCAAGGATGGTCTGAGCAAAACCCACAAAGCTGTAATAAAGCGCGTTGATGAAATAACCTGTGGTAAGAGAGTAATTAATGATGATCTGCTTGACAATCTTGAAGAAATCCTGATTACTTCCGACATAGGCGCTGTAACTGTTCAGCGCCTCATGGAAAAAATTCGCTGGAAGGTCAACCGAAAAGAGCTGAAAATACCGGAAAAAATCCACAATGCACTTAAGGATGAAATATTTTCAATACTCTCAAATCACCAGCAGACTCTTCAAGCAGATACCCTTCAAAAGCCTTTTACAATCCTTACAGTCGGTGTTAACGGAACCGGAAAAACCACCACCATTGCAAAAATGGCTAATATATTTATCAGCCAGGGACACTCAGTACTGCTTGCTGCAGCCGACACTTTCAGGGCTGCTGCAACAGAACAGCTTGAAATCTGGGCAGACCGCGTTGGATGTAAAGTTATTAAACACAGGCAGGGGGCAGATCCTTCAGCTGTTGCTTTTGATGCGCTCAAGTCAGCCCAGGCAAAAGGTATTGATGTTCTGATCATAGACACTGCAGGCAGACTTCATACAAAAGCTCCTCTGATGGATGAGATAAAAAAAGTCAGCAGGATTATCGGGAGGGAACTTGATGGCGCCCCTCATGAAACACTTCTTGTTCTGGATGCAACAACCGGTCAGAACGCCATATCCCAGGCAAAAATGTTTAAGCAAGCCATTAACATTTCAGGGCTTGCCCTCACAAAGCTTGACGGCACAGCAAAAGGCGGTGTTATTGTTGGAATTTCCGAAACAATGCAAATTCCCATTCGCTACATAGGGGTAGGTGAAAAAATAGATGATCTGCGCGAATTTAATCCAAAAGAGTTTGCAGATGCCCTTTTTGAAAACTGACAAAACAGTCACAAGCCTCCGGTAAACCCGGAGACTTACTCATAATTATTAAACCCCTGTTATGAATAAGCTTAATATAGATTATCTGATCAGTATTGTTGACAAAGGTGGTGGTGTTAAAACCGGCATTGATATATTTAACGAAAGGGGGGTACTGCTTCTTGAAAAGGATGTGATTGTTTCTGATGTCAGAATTTTGCTGAACATAAAAAATAACGGGGTTCATGATATTCCCATCAATCCTGATAATGCCGGTGGGTTGTGGGACCAAAATGGAAATCAGATTATATTGAAACCCGTGACAGACGATTCTGATAGTGAAAAAAGTTATTCAGAAACCGATATAGAAAAAAAAATAAATGAAATAACTCAGCTCAGACATGCAGCATCCATAAAGTACAGAAAGGCGAAGGGAAACATAAAAAAAATTATTGGTGATATCAGAAGTTCAGGCGGACAGTTTGATTTTGATTTAGTAGAGAATACTGTAACAGACCTTCTCCAGTTTCTTGCAAAAAACGATAATGCATTCTCATACCTTACAAAAGAGATATTTTCTTTTGATGACTACCTGTATAATCATTCTATCAATGTGTGCACAATAGGCGTAGCAGTACTGAATAAATTCAATGAGAATTTCGGTGCTGCAATCAATAAATTTTTTACAGAGTTCTTATTCAAAACCTTTGAAAATGATATTGATGATGCTCAGGTTCAACCTTTTTTCTATTATCTTCCTGATGAACTGGAGGACATGGCATGCGGGTTTTTTCTCCATGATGTTGGGAAGGTATTAATACCGGACGAAATATTAAACAAAGACAGTGCCCTGACATCTGATGAATATGCTATTGTAAAAACACATTCATTTGAAAAAGGAATTGAAATACTGGAAAGGAACAAACTTCATAATGCGTTCATAAAAAACATCGCAAAATATCACCATTGTGCCCTGTTTAAAGATGAGCAAAATTGTTATCCTTATGATAAGCCCCCCTTTGAGATTCCATTATATGTTAAAATATGCAAACTGGTTGACATTTATGATGCCATGACCTCTAAAAGGATCTATAAGGAGGCAATCAACCCTATAAGTGTTGTTACGGAAATATTTCGCAAGTATGCAGGCAAAGACCCCATGCTCAGGTTTATTCTTCACTCGTTTGTAAAAGTTGTTGGGATCCATCCTCCCGGCAGCATAGTGTTCCTGCAAAACGGACAAATGGCCTATGTCATTGACAGCCATGGGCCTCTTGTAATACCTTTTACTGACACTAACGGTTCAACGATTGCTGCAAGGCAGGAGCCAATCGATATTGGCAGCATATATGAAAAAAGGAATTCTTTTCAAATCGACAGGCGAAAGCCCCTGATTTCACCCATTGATGTTTATGACAGCCTTCCATCATTTATAAAAGAGAATGTTAAAAGCCCTGACTGTTCCTGATAAATTTAAGAGCAATTGAATTAATACAGTAACGCTGCCCTGTTGGAGGAGGGCCATCATCAAACAGATGTCCAAGATGTGCGTTACACCTGCTGCAGAGAACTTCGGTTCTGATTAGACCTAAGCTGATATCCTCGGCTGTTTTCAGATTTTTTTCTGAAACCGGAGCCCAAAAGCTCGGCCACCCTGATCCGGAATCAAACTTGTTTTCTGAGCTGAAAAGGTCGCTGTCACAGCAAACGCATCTGAACAGACCATTTTCCTTAAAGTTATTATATTCACCGCTAAAGGCAGGTTCTGTTGCTTTTTTCCTGGTTACATCATACTGTTCAGGCGTAAGCAACTGTCTCCACTGCTCACTGGTTTTTAAAACTTTATCCGGCATTTTCTCACTTTTCTGTCTGTTAAGATTTGATCCGGGTCTGTCCCTGATCTGTTTTTCCTGATCACCTGCCTTTGTTCCGCAAGAAAAAAAGAAAAAACAAACAGATAAAACAATAGTTTTAAAAAAGTAATCTGTCACAGGAAAATCATAAAAATTATTATTGTTTTTTATGCGAACATCTGTCTGAATCTGATGTTTCGTTCAATTTCTCTGACTGTCCGGGATAACGTACCTTCCAGTTCCCTGCTTTTGTCTAAAAACTGTACAGCAATAAATTCAACCTTTCTCAATCCAATGCCCATGGAGGGTTCTATCCTGAGAACCTGAGCTTTAACTTCAAACAACTTGCTGTTAAGCTGAACATAAAGCTTGATAATCTGATTGATTTCATATTTTCCTAATGCGCCATGGGCAAATTTGACTCCACCTGCTGAAATATCAACAATTTCCTGAAGTTCTTTTCGGCTTGTGTACAATCTCAGGCCACTGTCCTCAGGTGGTTTTACTCTGAAAGAAAAACGGAGATTAAACTTTTGCAGATCAGACATTTCAGTCAGTATGACTGCCTGAACAGCATTAGCTGATGCAAGCTTGTAATCTTTAATTATCCGTTCTATTGTTGCAGATAATCCCATTCGAATATTTTTTTCAGAGTCCAGGCAGGTCAACGCAATTCTTTTTCCCACATTGGAAGGTAAAAGCTTTGGTGTTGTCTGAGACATAATTATTCCATCACCAGAAGCATCATAAATCATGGCACTCCTGATCTCTATTTCTTCCTTTACTGTATCTAATTTTACAGCACACTCAATACTCGTGCCTGGTTTAATCAGATAATGCTCATTATTACGGATTTTTGATTTCATAATTTCAGAAAATTAACAAATTTTTGACCTCGAATCCAGGATTTTACCTTAAATCAATTCTGAATTCAATCGGCTTTATGAGTAAATAAATCTGAATCAGTTATTCAACAGGCATTTTTTACCTCTGTAACGGAAAAGTCCATGGTTTGATTCCTGGGATAATACTGGTCGATCATGACAAAAGCAGTTGAAATGTTTTTAAAAAATGTAGTAAAGTCAGTCCATGAAAAAATTTAAATACTTTATTGTTATTCCTGCATGCCTGCTTTTTCTTAATCTGTTATCTTTATCACTCATTAATGCATATGTTGATGATATCCGTATAACGCCTGTTGTAAAAGCTGTTAAAAACACAAAGGCATCTGTTGTCAATATTAGCACATATGAGCAGGTTTATGAACGTACTAATCCTTTCAGCAGCTTTGGCAGAGATCCTTTTTTTGACAGGTTTTTTTACAACTATTTTGACAACAGACTTAAAAAAAAATCTGTCAAGACACATTTAGGCTCAGGTGTAATAATTGATCCCAGGGGTTATGTTCTTACAAACTGGCACGTGGTGGAAAAATCTTCTTCTATTACAGTTGCAACAGAAGAAGAAAAAGAGTTCAAGGCAGAGCTCATTGGGGCTGATCCAAAGTCGGACCTGGCTGTTTTAAAAATTGAATCAGACAAAACATTTTCCAGTATACCAATTGGAGATTCGGAAAACATATTGACGGGTGAAACAGTTATTGCTATTGGAAACCCGTTTGGTCTTTCCCATACTGTGACTACAGGAGTTATCAGTGCTCTGCACCGCTCTATCAAAGCAAACGAACAGATATATGAGAATTTTATCCAGACAGATGCCTCCATCAATCCTGGCAATAGTGGGGGCCCGCTTCTTAACATCAAGGGTGAACTGATTGGAATCAATACTGCTATTTACGGTGGGGCAGAAGGAATAGGCTTTGCAATACCAATAAATACCGCAAAAAGAATTATTGATGACCTGCTCGAGTTTGGTGAGGTTCGCCCCCCGTGGTTAGGCATATCAGTTCAGGACCTCACAAATAATGTTGCCGATCATCTGGGATACAAGGGCAGCCATGGAGTTATTATTTCAGAAATATTTCCAGGAAGCCCTGCTGATAAAACAGGTCTGCAGCCTGCAGACATCATAATTTCCATAGCCGGTCAGAAAATAAAATCAAAATCCACCTATAAAAGGGTCATAGGACTGTATACTGCAAATGACACCATTAAAATTAAAATTTTCAGGGATGGGACTCTCAGATCAGTATCTGTTAAAGCCTCTGAGTTTCCTCTGGAATACGTGGATACCCTTGTGTGGGACGGGTTTGGTATGAAAATTATAAACAACAGCAAACAGATTGCACGCAGATACAACCTGTATACTTCTTCTGGGGTGGTGGTTTCCGAAATTAAAAGATCCGGACAGGCACACAAAAAAGGTCTTGCTGCCGGTGATATAATCCTTAAAATTCAGGCTAAAAAAATCAGGGACATAAAAGACTTCAAAAAACAGATTGTGAATAACATTCACATGGAATCAGTAATGCTGCTGGTACAGAGGGGCAGGTACGGATACTATGTAAATTTTGAAATGTGAAATTACCGACAACTTTACAGGAAGTCATCAGATTTAAATATCGAATGCAGAATAAGAAATATCGAATAATGATTTTTCTCTTCACCATTCATTAGTCCTTGTTCGATATTTTTCGGTTCAAAGATTTTGCTTACTCCAGTGAAAATGTAACTTCGTTTCTAACAGGATACCCCGATTCTCGGCATGTAAATTAGCTTTTTACGAAGTCGTCAACTTTAAACCTTTTTCTTCTGCAATCCTGGCTATAACTGTTATCTCCTTTTTAGTTAAAAACCTGAAAGATCCTGAGGGCAAATCCCCCAAATGAAAGGGTCCAAACTCCGTTCTTATAATTTTCAGAACCCTGTGACCTATGCTGCCAAACATTATTTTAATCTGCCTGTTTCTTCCCTCCATGAGAACAACATCAAGCCAGGCGTTTTTTCCGTGTGTTATATCAATAATTTTTATTTTAGAATTACAGTATTTTTTTTTATTTACATACGTGCCTTTTTGCAGTTTCTCTATCTTATGCTTTGATGGTATTGACTTGACCTTTACCATGTACCTTCTTGGCATCTCATTCCTGGGATGCTGCAATGTTTGAGCAAAATCACCATCGTTTGTCAGTATCAAAAGCCCCTCAGTATCATAATCCAGTCGTCCTACCGGAAATATTCTCTCGGGAACAGTGCTTACAAGGTTCATAACAGTTTGTCTGCCAGCAGGGTCATGCAGGGAAGTAATATAACCATGAGGCTTGTTCAGCAGAAGATAGACCTTGTTTTCAGGCTGAGAAATCAACATGCCGTCAACCTCAATTACATCATGGCCTGCATCTGCTTTTGCCCCTGTTTTTACTGTTGATCCATTAACATTCACCCTGCCCTCCTGAATCAATTGATCAGCCTTTCTGCGGGAAGCAAAACCTGATTTTGAAATTATTTTCTGTAATCTTTCTTTCATTGATTCTCAGAGACAGTATCCTCAGAGACAGTATCCTCAGAGGAATCATCAGGGATATTTTCAGGCAGATTGTCAATTAGAATTGCAGGGACTTTTGTGTCATCAAAACCTTCAAATTCTTTCAGGGATGGCAGATCAGAAAGTTTTTCAAGTGCGAATACTTCAAGAAACCTTTTTGTGGTTCCAAAAAGAAAAGGTCTCCCGGGAATATTTTTTCTCCCAATAATCTTAATCAGCTTTTTTTCCAAAAGACTTTTAACAACACCACCACAATCAACACCCCTGACTTTTTCTATCTCAGCCCTGATAATCGGCTGTTTGTATGCAATAATTGCAATTGTTTCAAGAGTTGACTGGGTCAGACGAAATGGTCTGGACTTCTTCAGTTTTTTTATCCATGATGCATAGTTGGGCCTTGTCCTGAACTGGTATCCACCTGCCACTTCCTGAAGGTAAAAACCACGCTGCTGGTCCCTGTTGTCATTTTTAATCTGCTCTATTATTTCGCGTATTTCTCTGGTGGTAAGCAATTCCTGAGATACTTCTTCAATAACCTGTTTTATTTTCTGTATGCTCAACGGAGTATCAGAAGCAAATATCAGTGCATCAACAATGGGCTTAAAATTTTCACTATTCATCTTCTCAGATCCAATTAATATTTTTTAGCTTAACATTGACGAAATCGTCAATGTTAAGCTAACTGTTTGGCTTCCCCTGCATCATCATCTTCAACAGGATAAATGTTTATCTGGCTGAAACTGACATTCTGGTAGACCTTGATTGCCTGCAGCTTCATGAGCTCAAGCAATGCAAGAAACGTCGTTATTATTTCAAGTTTATTAGGCATGCCTGAAAAAAGCAAATTAAAGTCAATACCGTCCTCTGTTTCCTGAAGCATCTGCATTATTTCGCTTATTTTATCCTTAACTGAAATGTGCTCCAGACTCACTTCAAAAATATCCGGGTCATCGCCTGTTCGTTCAAGCACCTTTTTTAAGGCAGTCAGAAGATCAAAAAGGCTTGCCTCCCTTAATACAATCTCATGTTCTTCTTGTGGTGATTCATCAATTTTCGAACGGGTGAACACATCCTTTTCCAAAACATTCTGCTCCTTAAGCCTCTGGGCAGCCTCTCTGTATTGCTGGTATTCAAGAAGCTGTTTTTTTAATTCTTCAAGCGTATTCCCTTCCTCTTCCTGTTCCTCTTCATCGACTTTCGGAAGCAGTGCTCTTGATTTTAAATACATTAGTGTTGAAGCCATAACAATAAAATCACCGGCAATATCAAGATTAAGGGCTTTCATAAGATCAATATACTCAATGTACTGGCGTGTTATAAGAACAATTGGAATGTTCTGTATGTCAATCTCATTCTTTCTTACAAGAAAAAGCAACAGGTCCAGAGGCCCTTCAAAATCGTCTAATTTTACGTTGTACGTCATTGAATGATAGCGTTTAAAATTGCTGAAAGAAATGTTAAGATAAACGAGTAAACAGGAACAATAATTGTATTAATTACATTTGACATCAATAAAATAATTAAAATCACAAACCCGTATGGAAATATTTTCCTGTAGGATGCTGCAAGATTGGGTGGAAGAAGGTGGTAAAGAATCCATGAGCCGTCCAGGGGTGGGATAGGCAGAACATTAAAAACAGCAAGGATAACATTTATCTGTATCCCGAAATTCAGCATCATAACCAGCGCATCAGCATTTGGAGTGGGGCTGAAGATATTGACATAAAAACCGTAAAAAAAAGTACATATAAGTGCAAGAATCAGATTTGCAACAATACCTGCCATGGATACATACATGTGATGACGGCGCGGTTCTCTCAGGTTGTAGGGATTTACTGGAACCGGTTTTGCCCATCCAAAAAGAATCGGGGCTTTTGTAACAATCAAAATCAGTGGAAAAATAATAGTTCCGAACATATCTATGTGGGACAGGGGGTTAAAAGTCAGCCTTCCCTGGAGCCTGGCTGTGTCATCACCACATTTGTAAGCAACGTATCCGTGGGCCACCTCATGGACTATAACAGAAAACAGCAAAACAGGTATCATCAAAATCATCTGCATATCAGTCTACTTTCCTGAAAACTTTTTTTTAACAAACTTAAGTTCCTCATCCCTGCCTTTGACCAGTCCGTTTAAGACAGCATCAAGCAGGTCCTCTAAAATTTTTTTGTATATTCTCCCCGGCGATATTCCCAGTTTTATTAAATCATCCCCTGTAACATGTATTCTAATGTTCCGGAGCTTTGTAAAATACACCGAAAACGCCTTTTTTGTACTCTGGCGTTTTGTCTTTGCCATCAGGTAAAGGCTGACTTCAAGGGGCAAAGGATGTATATGGCGATATATTTCAGAGTTTTTAAGAGCCCTTTTTTTAGACAGCTTATATAATACTTCATGTCCGGCTGTTTTTGCAATTTTAACAGAAACAGCGTATTTCTTCTTAATATCAAAATATTTAATAAATTCTTCAACCTCTTCCGGCTTCAGCTTTTCTATCAGGCCTAATAATAATACAAACCATTTTTCACATTTATTGTCAAGATAGAGCAGTCCATACCATGAAATAACATCCGTTATATGTTTCAACAGAGCTGTGAGATTAGCATTGTATTGTATCGAGTGATGAATGTACCTGAAAAGACCTAATTCATCCAGCCTTTTTGTTATTGAAAGAGCCTGCTCTTCATTCAGTACAAGGATCAGTTCGGAAAAAATTCTTTTGCCGCTTAAATTTTTCAGAAACTCCATCTTTACAGCATTCCTGATAAGATTTTTTGTCAGCTTGCTCAGGTGAAAATCAAACCGCTGTTCAAATCTTATTGCTCTGAAAATTCGTGACGGGTCTTCAACAAAACTCAGGTTATGAAGAACACGAACTGTCTTTTCCTTGATGTCGCGTCTCGCACCAAAAAAATCGATAAGCTCTCCATAAAATTTTGAATTAAGTCGTATGGAAAGAGTATTGATGGTAAAATCTCTGCGGTAAAGATCAAGTTTTAAGGAGCTCCACTCAACCTTTGGCAGGGCTGCCGGTTTATCGTAATATTCAAGCCTTGCAGAAGCAACATCAATTTTAAGCCCATCAGGCAGATAAATAACAGCAGTACCAAACTTTTTATACGCCTTAAACCTGAGTTTGTTTTCAGAAGCAAAAGATTTGGCAAAATTTATTCCATCACCCTCTATAACAATATCAATATCGCAGTTTGCATGCCTGAGATAAATGTCCCTTACAAACCCGCCAACTGCATAAGCATTATAACCTAATCTGTCTGCTGATTTGCCAATCTCCTTCAGCAGAGACTGCAGGTGTTTAGGCAGGCGCTCGGTTAGCATGCTTTTCATGGTTTTCCTTAAAGGTACGGCAGTTAAGGGTCTTGCCTCAGGAACACTGTCTGCTGTATCAACATGCAGAGCCCGCAACAGATCTGTTCTTGTAATTGCACCTTTAATTTTATTTCTGTCTATAACAGGAAGAAAGCGCTGGTTGTCCTCGATTATGTAGCGTTTTATATCATTAACAGAGGTGGTTGGCTTAACAGTAGCAAACTCAGTAGTCATGTATTCCATTACAGGGGTTTTTTTCAGGCCATGATGCTTTGCTTTTTCAATTATCTGGCGTGAAATAAGACCGGTAATTTTACTGTTTTCAACAACTGCAAGAACATTAATATTGTATCTTGTAAGAAGCGTGCTTGCTTTTTCAAGAGATTCAATGCTGTCAACTGTCTTTACCGGTGCAGACATAAAGTCCTTTGCTGCTTTAACAGGCTTTATTTTATGGTTAAGTACTTTTATCAGCTTTTGCTCAACCTGTGTAAGTGTTATGTCATGAATTGTAGCTGATGCTGCTGTTGCATGCCCTCCTCCACCAAACTCATGCAAAACTTCTCCGACATTGACATCCTTTATACGACTGCGTCCCACAATGTATATTCTATCATCCATGTTTGCCATGGAAAACAGCACATCCATGTTTTCCATGTTCTTGAGCTTGTGCACGAGCATTGCAAAATCAGGCACATAGGCTCCTGATGATGCCTTTGAAATCATTACATCAATTCCATGAACAGTATAAAGAAAAGAATTCTCTACAAGCTCATTCAGAATAGAAACCTGATCGGATGTCAGTTCCTTGACTAACATATCAGATACAATGCTCAGGTTTGCACCCATTGAAAGAAGAAAAGCAGCTGAATTAAAGTCCTCTACCGTGGTCGAGGAAAATGTAAGGCCACCCGTGTCTTCATAAATCCCAAGCATTAATACAGTAGCTTCATCAGGGGTTAAGTCAATCCCCCTGTTTTTAAGTATCTCACACATTATGGATGTGGTGGAACCATACGGTTTTATAAGCTCAAGTGAGCCTGTAACATCATCAGATGATGACTGATGGTGATCATAAATATGTATGTCAACCCCTTTTCTTTTACAAACAGAAACAAACTTGCCGATTCGGCCTGCCTGTCTGATGTCAACAAGAATAAGTCTTTTGATCTTTTCAAGAGGAACCTTGCTTGCTTTTTTTATCTCAAGAAAATACATGGTTGAATTCAGAAGAAAGTCCCTGATGCTTTTTTCCTGGGCACCTGGAAACGCAAGAATTGCCTTTGGATAAAGTTTTTTTGCAGCAAGCATGGAAGCAAAGGCATCAAAATCAGCATTTATATGAGTAATTATTACATCCATGATCTTATGAGTGATAATGCTTCATGTTTTTATCCGCATTAGTATTTTACTTGAAAATACTAAGGTACACTTTATTTGTCATTTGAGGTTTTTAGTTTAGCATTTTTTGTGTGCCTCTGTGCCTTTACACCTCTGTGCCTTTACACCTTTGTGCCTGCCTTTTTTCTTATCCCCTCGGATGATACCTTTTATGTGTCTTTTTCAGAAACCCCTTTGTAATGTGAGTATAAATCTGTGTGGTTGCTATGTCAGAATGACCTAACATGATTTGAACAGAGCGAAGATCTGCACCGCCTTCGAGAATATGTGTAGCAAAAGAATGTCGCAGAGTGTGAGGTGAAACCTTTTTTGCTATTCCAGCCTGCAGGCAATATTTTTTTATTATTTTCCAGAATCCCTGCCTGCTCAATCTGTTGCCTGACCGGTTAACAAAAAAAAATGGGCTCATGCCTCCTGACACTAATATATTACGTGATGTCTCCATGTACTTTTTCAGCCAGAACAAAGCCTCTTCTCCAAGTGGTACCACCCTTTGCTTTGAGCCTTTACCTGTAACAGTTACAAAACCAGCATCAATATTAATATTTTCTATTCGCAGTGAAACAAGTTCGGAAACCCTGAGACCTGAAGCATAAAGCACTTCAAAAATAGCCCTGTCCCTGATTCCAGCATGCTTATTGGTTTCAGGTGTATTTATAAGAGCATCAACCTCATCCCGCGTTAAAACCTCAGGAAGTTTTTTTTCAATCCTGGGGCTTTCAATGTCACTAAAGGGGTTGTTAATTAAAATACCATCTGAAACCAGAAAATTATAAAACGTCTTTATGCTTGAAAGCATCCTTGCAAGAGACCTTGAGGAGATACCTTTTTTCTGCTCTTTAACAAGGAAACTGAGCAGATCAAGCCGTGTGAAGTCCTTTAAGCTCTTTGCTTCGCAGCTCTCGGCAAACCTCAGATATTTCACAAGATCACGACTGTAAGACTCAATGGTATTCTGAGACAGCCTCTGTTCGACAAGTATATAATTATAGAACCTGTCAAGAAGATTCTGATTTGATAAAAATTTTTCCATTATTGTTTAATCAGTTCCCTGGCCTTAATCAGTTCGGTCAAAGTCCAGTTGCATGGAATCCTGATTCCATGATCCTCTGCTATTTTTACAACAGCACCGTTTAAAGCATCAATTTCTGTTTTCTTACCCCGCTTTATGTCCTGAAGCATCGATGGATGATGTTCAAATGTTCTGGGAATAAGGTCATTGAAAAGCAGCTGTATGTACTCTGAAGGCTTTTCCCAGTCAAGGCTGATATTTTGCTTTTCTGCAACAATAAATATTTCTCCAATGATATTTTTCATTATCTCCCTGGCTCTGTCACTGGAAAGAAGCGCCCCATAATTCACATCAAGAATTGTAGCAAGACCATTTAATGCACAGTTATATAAAACCTTTCCCCAAATAAAGCGGTTGATGTTTTGGGTAGCATCAGCTTTTAAACCAGCACTTGTAAAAGTCCGGGCAAGCTTTTCCAGAAATGTCCAGCTGATCCCTCCCTTAAGTCCGCCAATCACTGTCCTGTCAGCAGAAACAGTTACCTTCACATACCCTGGATCCATAAACTCAACACCAAAAATAACGCGGGCTCCAACTGTTTTTTCCCTGCCAACAGCACTCTCAATTTTTTCAATATTTCCAAGTCCATTTTGAAGTGAAACAACAGGAGGAGTGCTGGGAAAGTGTTTATTTAGTTCAGCTAACATTAATTCTGTATCATATGATTTTACAGAGAGAAGAACTATCTCAAACCCATTCTTCTCTTTTTCAGACAGATCATCAAGATTTGTAATACCTTTTACATTACGAACAAGATGCTTTCCCCATATTCCATCAATCAAAAGACCGTTTTTCTCTATTGCCTGGATATGGTGCTTTCTGCCCAGCAGATAAACAACATTTCCCGCCTTGCCAAGAAGGCCTCCAAACACAGAACCTATTGCACCAGCACCCAATACCAGAACATTCATAACATTACTCTTGTTTTTTTATTCATGAATTGATGAATTATACATCTATGGCTGAAAAGAACAAAATGATTTTATTGTTAACCTGCTTCACAGAACTATTAGTTCAATTAAAATAAAAATATTCATTAATATGATGCTTCATGTTACTATTTATAAGCTCAATACATTGTTGTCCAAGAACGAGATTGCCACGCTTCGCTCGCAATGACAATGCAATGCAAAGCAAAATCAAACAGTTAATGTCATTGCGAGGGAGGTACGACCGAAGCAATCTCAACCTTGAAACACATGCAAAAACAATATGTTAATACCTTGTTTTGGACATTAATAAGTTCAATAGTTTAATCTTTTATCTAATTAACCAATATTAAACCACGTACATGTCCACTCCTTTCATTTTATTGATTAACCCCTGGATACATGATTTTGCTGCATACGATTTATGGATTAAACCTTTGGGCCTGATGTCAATTGCAGGACTTTTAAAAAGAAACGGATTTGGGGTGCAGATGATAGACTGCCTTGATACTGACCATCCATTCATGAAGGAAAAATGCAATTTAAAGATGCCTGACAGAAAAAAAACAGGTTCAGGACACTTTTTCAAACAGGAAATCCCCAAGCCGAATATCTTAAGGTATATTAATAGAAGATATAGCAAATATGGTGTTTTAACTTCAGTTTTTAGAAAACAGCTTGATTCTGTTCCAAGGCCTGATGCTGTACTGATTACATCTGTAATGTCATACTGGTACCCTGGAGTTTTTGAAGTTATTAAAACAGTAAAGGAGCATTATCCGAATGTGCCGGTAATATTAGGGGGAATATATGCTACAGTCTGCTTTGATCATGCACGTTCATTTTCCGGTGCTGATTATGTCCATGCCGGCCCGTTTAACAGGAAGGCTTTAAAAATAATTGAAACCATAACCGGTAAAACTGCGGGTGATTTTAAGGATAATTTTTTTCTTTACCCTGACTGTAGTTTCATGTCTTTAAAAAAATTTATTCCAATACTCACTTCAAGGGGGTGCCCGTTAAAATGCTCCTATTGTGCCTCTTCTTTATTGTATTCCGGTTTTATACAGAAAAATCCGTTTGAAATTGCAGATGAAATAGAACTTCTCGTTAAAAATGATGGTGCTGTTGATTTTGTTTTTTACGATGATGCCCTGCTCGTCAATGCTCAACACCACTTAATTCCTCTGCTGAACGAGGTTCTGAACAGGGATCTCCATGTCAGGTTCCATGTTCCAAATGGCCTGCACATCATGCACATCGACTGCAGGATTTCTGAGCTTATGATTAAAACAGGCTTTAAGACAATCAGGCTCGGGCTTGAATTTTCAGATCCTGATCTGCTGAGGGAAACCGGGAGCAAGGTTTCGCGAGATGAATTTGTCAGAGCTTCTGCTGTTTTAAAAGATGCTGGTTTCAGCTCACGTGAAGTTGGTGTGTATCTCCTTGCCGGACTTCCTGAACAGCATCACCAAACTGTTTACGATTCAATCAGGTTTGTCCAGGATCAGGGCTTAAGACCTTATGTCGCAGAATATTCTCCCGTTCCCGGGACAAAGCTCTGGGAAAAAGCTGTTACTTGTTCCTCCTTTCCCATCTCAGATGAGCCCCTTTTTCACAACAATACACTTCTCCCGTGCCAGTGGGAAAAATTTACTCTTTCGGACCTTGATTTTCTGAAGAGAGAGTCACGAAAAGAAATTAAACCGGATTCTTAAACTCCACAATCAAAATGTATCCCCACCCATCATCTTTCTGATGACTTCGTAAAAAGTCATCAATAGTGTTTCAGATGGCTAAGTCGACATCATCTTTCTTGATATGAACAAAATAACAAGGCCTGTAATAATTGCTGTTATGCCGAATATCCTGAGACTGCCTGTAGGAATGGCTGGAAGTCTTGACATGAATTGTTTCATTTTTTCAGGAAAAACAAAATATGGCAAACCTTCAATAACAAGTACGAGTCCAATGACACTTAGAAAATAAGTCATATTTGCGTTTCGGTTTTCATGTTCTCTATGAAGGGTTTCCTGATTTAACCTTTAAACAGCTTCTACTGACTTTATTTCCGGCACCTCTTCCTTCAGAACCTTTTCAACACCCATTTTCATTGTCATCTGTGCCCCCATACACCCCTGACAGGCACCCATAAGTCTGACTTTTACAACTCCATCTACAATATCCACTAATTCAATTCCACCTCCATCAGCCTGTAATGCAGGCCTGATTTTTTCCAATGCAGCCTCAACCTTTTCTTTCATTGTTTTTCCCCTTTATAAAAAAGTTTATTTTATTGTCTCTCTATTTCGTTTACGGTTAAAAAATATAGCCCAAAATATCTGCTTTGTCACGCAGATATTTAGTGTTTGACCGGAAAGTCTTCTTTTTGTCGTTTTGACTATCAGACAATGTCGCAATTATAAATTAAATATGGTGGGTAGCCATCCCGTTTACAGGGCGTAACATATTAAAATTGCATGTGCACGCCGCAGACTGAAGCCCCGAGACAGAGCCCGGGATCTTCGACCTGCGGCTACCAAAATCACCTTGGCTGGAGGAAAGCAACATGAAAAAATCAACGAAAGGAGGTGAATGTAAACGGGATTTTGATAGACAAGCAAGGCATTTCCATTTAGAATTAATCATTAAAAAAAAAGCGTATCAAACAAAAGGAGGAAGAAATTATGAAGTTATGTAAATCAGTATCAGTAACTGCCCATACTGGACTTTTAAAAATATTTTCCCTTGTTTTAATTACATCTTTCCTTTTGCCCGCACTGTGTTTTTCTGCTGAAGTTGAGCCTTCTGATGATATTGTCCAAATTGCTGAGGATGCATTAATAGAATACAGAGAAAATATGACTGAAACTCTTCTTGCGTTGGGCTTTCGAAGTCGAGAGGAGATGGATAATGCTACTATTGGAGAGGGATTTTTAAAATATAATGTTTATAGGGATACAGTTCTAAAGGACATATCAAATAATTTATACGAAATGTGCACACCTGTAAATAAATGGATGTTTATAGTAAAGACACCTGAAAAAGGAGTTATGATTTTAGATGTTGTGATGTCGGGTGGCAAATGGAAAGCTGTTGGAGGAGGTCTTTCAAAATCTGCGAAAATGCTTAACGAAGCTGTAAAAGCATGGCCTAAGTCTTCAGGCTATAGTTACAGATATTTTGATATATTCAATACAAATTTACATTATCTGGCTGTTTCAGAGGGGAAAAATCTTATCGGCTTTATCCCGATACAAGCAAGAAATGCATCAAACTTTAACCCCCGTGATTTAAAGACCACAATGGAAATCATGCCTGCTGTAAGAGAGTGGGCAGCAAACTCGACTGATCTCAAATATTCACCAAAAAGATAACTTCGTATAGCGCCCTGTTAAAGATAAAATGTCATTTCGGTTCCCGACTGAACAGAATCAGGAGAAATCTTATATCAAACAGGACGGATTTCTTCCCGTTCTGGCGGGACTCACTCAAAATGACAGTTGAATGTTGACATGACACTATACTGGTTCTATGGATAGATATGATTTTATAGAGAGGGATCAGAACATGAAATTAAAAACAAAAAAAATCATTTATTGTGTTTTTTATTATCTAATATGCAGTATCTATATTAGTATGACAGCATTTGCCAGTTCGGAAATTCTTGACGTGCAAATATATAATGCACCAGGCAGACCTTCCTGGTGCTGGGCTGCAAGTGGATCTTCAGTACTGTATCACTATGGGATTCCTGTCACTGAAAGTCAAATATGCAATTTTGTTAATCAGACATTTGGACGCTCTGATTGTTGTACGCCTGGCTATTGCAACACTGGTGCAGAATTTGGTGACGTAGCGTATACTCTTGAATACTATCAATATTTCGGTTTATATGCAGGCATACTTTCAGATTGGCTTGTTAATCCCGGATGGCTGTCCTGGTCTGAAGTACAACAGGCAATAAACAGTGGGAGACCTTTTATGATTGGTTGGGAAAATGGACCAGAAGGCCATGCAGTCGTTGGTACTGGATATAATACGTGGGGAACAGGATATGTCTGGTATATGGATCCCAACGAGGATGTGCTACAGGCCAATACATACACTTGGATGAAAAGTAATCCCGAATGGACATGGGTTGATTCTTTGAAGATGACCAGTAATCCTCCTGCTACGGTATGCAGGGCTGATTTAGATGGAGATTTAGAGGTTGAAATATTTGATTTAATGGTTATGAGAAATGAATATGGCACAAACAACTGTAATCCATCATCACAACAGCTTTGCTGTAAGGCTGATTGTGATGGGAACGGGGAGGTTGAAATATTTGATTTATTAATTATGAAAGAAGAATATGCCAGAGGACCGTCCTCCGGTAAATGCAGAGGAAGAACCCCTCCTTGTTCATTTTAATTAATCATTAAGAAAAAAAAGCGTATCTAACAACAGGAGGAAGAAATTATGAAGTTATGTAAATCAGTATCAGTAACTGCCCATACTGGACTTTTAAAAATATTTTCCTTTGTTTTAATTGCATCTTTCCTTTTGCCCGCACTGTGTTTTTCTGCTGAAGTTGAGCCTTCTGATGATATTGTCCAAATTGTTGAGGATGCATTTTTAGTGCAGAAAGAAAACATGACTGAAACTCTTCTTGCAGCGGGCTTTCGCAGTAAAAAGGAGATGGATAATGCTACTATTGGAGAAGGATTTTTACATTATAAAGTTTCTCGTGATACAATTCTAAATGACACATCAAATAATTTATACGAAATGTGCACACCAATAAATCAATGGATATTTATTGTAAAGACCCCTGAAAGAGGTGTTATGATTTTAAAAGTTGCGATGATGGATGGGAAATGGACAGTTTTCGGAGGAGGTGCTTCAAAATTAGCAAAAAAACTTAATGAAGCTGTAAAAGCATGGCCTAAATCTTCAGGCTACAGTTACAGATATTTTGATATCATGAATACAAGTTCACATTATCTGGCTGTTTCAGAGGGGAAAAATCTTATCGGCTTTATCCCTATGCCAGCAGGCACCAATGTAACAAATTTCAACCCCCGTGATTTAAAGACCACAATGGAAATCATGCCTGCTGTAAGAGAGTGGGCAGCAAGCAAGCTTAATGTGAAGCTCCCCGTCTACAAGACTGGGCTTCCCGGTAAATAATATTTATATTTTGATCTGTGCCGCTTTTCCCCGCTTATCCCGAAAGCATTCGGGACAGGGCTTGCGCGGCACGTTCCGGTCAAATAATAAACAAAAAGACTTCTCGAAAACATAAAAATCCTGGTTCTTGAATAATTTCAATACCTGTATTTAAATCCATCAATTAGTGGTTTCAAATTTCAAAAACTGCATTGTAAAATTAGCTCTTCCCTGGCTTGATGACCTTAGTGATGTGGAATATCCGAACATGTTTTTCAGGGAAACATGTGCGGTTATAATTCTTGTCACACCCTTATCCACAATTTTTTCAATCTTCCCCTTCCTTGAATTAATGTCAGTGATAATCTCCCCTAAAAATTCATTAGGCGTTAAAATTTCAACCTCCATTATGGGCTCAAGCAGCACCGGGCCTGCTTTTTCAGCACCATTCTTCATTGCAGCTGTTGCAGCAAGGATATAGCCCAGTTCAGAAGACACCCCATCCTTGAAGGATCCATCAAAAAGCACTGCCCTTATGTCAACAATGGGATAGCCTGAAATAATGCCTGCAAGAGTGGCGTCGTAACAGGCTTTTTCTATAACCGGTATAAAATTTTCAGGTATCCTGTTATCATCTGTTTTATTCACAAATTCAAATCCTTTACCCCGTTCAAGAGGCTCAAGCCTGATCCAGACATGGCCCGAATGCTTTTCCTCGTTTATTTCTTTATTAAAGATTCCTTCTGAATTGACTGTTTTTGTTATAGTCTCCCTGCAAACCACCTGGGGTTTTCCTGTCCTGATTGGAACCTGGTACTGCCTCAGAATTTTATTTGCAATTATTTCCAGATGCAGTTCACCCATTCCGGAAATAATAGTCTGTCCGGAATCATCATCAAATTTATGTTGAAATGTCGGGTCTTCTTCAGAAATTCTGTTTAAGGCAAAAATCAATTTTTCCTGGTCGCCAATTGTCCCTGGCTCTACAGCAACTGATATAACAGGTTTGTAAAATTCAATTGACTCTAAAATTATGGGGCTGGATATGTCACAAAGAGTATCGCCTGTGGTGGTGTTTTTCATGCCCATAACTGCTATTATTTCTCCGGCACATGCAGAAGCAACGCGCTCCTTCTTGTTTGCATGCATCCTGAAAATCCGGGCAATTTTTTCTTTCACATCTTTAACAGGATTATATACTTCTTTGCCAACCTCAAGAGTACCAGAATAAATACGCAGATAGGTCAATTTTCTGCTGTCATCCATCATTACCTTAAATGCAAGACTGGAAAAAGGTTCTTTATCATCACATGTGCGTATTATTTCGTCACCTGTTCCCGGATCCTTTCCTGAAACAGAAGGAACATCAAGAGGGGAAGGGGAAAAATCAATAACAGCATTCAACAGAGGCTGAATTCCTTTATTTTTAAGTGCACTTCCGCAAAGCACAGGCACTGTTTCCAGATTTAAAACCGACTTTCTCAAAACTGATTTAATCTCTTTTTCAGAAATTGCTTCCCCTGAAAGATATTTTTCCATGATTTTATCATCTCTTTCAGCAACAAATTCAAGAAGTTCCTCGCGGTGTTTTTTTATCTCAGGCAGCATCTCCTCCGGCAGTTCGCAAAAACTCCAGTCCCGTCCAAGTGTGCTGTCATCCCATCCTACAGCCTTCATGGATATAAGATCAATTATCCCGGAAAACTTCTCTTCAGCACCTAACGGAAGCTGGATTGCTATGGGATTTGCTCCTAATTTGTCCCTTATCATATTAATAGTTTCATGAAAATCAGCGCCGATTCTATCCATTTTGTTGATAAAAGCAATCCTGGGAACATGATATTTGTTTGCCTGATGCCATACAGTTTCTGACTGGGGCTCCACGCCCCCTACAGCACAAAAAAGTGCTATGCATCCGTCAAGCACCCTCAGCGATCTTTCAACCTCAATGGTAAAATCAACATGTCCTGGTGTGTCAATTAAATGAATGTCATACCCGTTCCATTTAAAGTCCGTAACAGCCGATGTAATTGTAATTCCCCTTTCCTGCTCCTGTTCCATCCAGTCCATAACTGCCTGGCCGTCATGCACCTCGCCTATTTTATGAGACTTGCCGCTATAGTAGAGTATTCTTTCTGTAGTTGTTGTTTTCCCGGCATCAATATGGGCCATTATTCCAATATTTCTGATTTTTTTCAGTGATCGTTTTTCGGACATAATTTCTTAACGTACAATTTCTGTGTTTGATTTAAAAGGTTTTCTGCAATCAATGTGACCGGCAATTGTATCAACTTCACTGCCCTCAATTAATATTTTTACGCTTTTAATTTCTTCAATGTTTGCAATCAGTGTGTTAACAATTGAAAAAATTGTCATCAGTTCTGCGGAACTGCCGCCAGGATGATAATCTGATAATTCACTGCTGAAATCCACCTCAGTCAATCCTGACTTTGAGATCTTTACAGATCTGAGCATTGTCTGTTCCGGGATTGTCCTGACGCTCCTTGCAACAGGGCCATCAATCAGTTCATTGATCAGAGCAAACACCTTTTTTTCAGGAGACTTTGGAGATGATATCCTTCGGTGTTCCCTGACAAGAAAATCTGATTTTTTATCCCCGAAATAAAGCGTGGCATCCCATTTTTCAACAAAAAGCAGGTCCCTTACTGCATTGATCCTGTCAATTACCAGGTTAACAGGAGGAAAGCTTTTTACTTTACTGACACAATCACGATAATTATATAACAGTGCAGTCACGCATACTGCAAAAAAAACAACTAAAATATACTTGAACAGCTTTTTTGAAGATTTACTCCTCTTTTTAACTGCCTTTTTACTGCCGGACTTTTTTACAGGAGCTTTTCGTTTTGCTTTTGGCATGACAAAAATTTTTTAAATGTCAATCAGTTTGACGTTTTCAAGCCCTTCACCAAGAAACAGCCTGGCGGTTTCAATAAAACGATCCGGGATGTCAGTCAGAAAAAAGAAGCTTTTATTTTCAGCTTCTCCGCTGTACAACAGACTTTTCCTGTTCAGCAGGGTTGTCACTTCAAGAGCTGTTTCCTCTGCTGAATCAACCAGCTTTATATTTTTACCCATTATCATCTTAATAGCATCTTTCAATAATGGGTAATGCGTACACCCTAAAACCAGAGTATCTATATCAAAATCTTTCATACGTTCAAGATACCTCCTGGATACCAGGCGTACAACCTCATCGTCACTGCTGCACCAGCCCTCTTCCGCAAGTGGAACAAACAGAGGACATGACTGAGTGAAAATTTCAATATCAGGGCACATTCTTCTTATTTCGTTCTGATAAGCACTGCTTTTTATTGTAGCCTCAGTTCCGATAATTCCAACCTTTTTATTTTTTGTAATATTGACTGCTCTTCTTGCCCCGGGACCAACAACGTCAATAACCGGAATTGTGTACTTTTCCCTTAACACATCAACCGCAACTGCAGAAACAGTATTGCATGCAATAACAAGGAGCTTTATGTTCTGCTGCAGCAGGAAATCAGCATTGGCTATGGAATACCTTAGGACTGTCTGTGCAGAGCGAATACCATATGGAACCCTGGCAGTATCACCAAGATAAACAATTTTTTCATTTGAAAGTTTTCTCCTTATTTCTTTAAAAACTGTCAGCCCACCAATCCCGGAGTCAAATATCCCTATCGCCTTTTTGTTATGATCTGAAGAATCTGCCATGCCTGATCACTGATTGTTTTATAATTTTCTGCAGGAAAGCACACCTTTAGGTGCGATTTTATCGCGGCTGAAGCTGCTCCTGCAATCAATTATCTTACACAAATATTTTAGACATTGTGAATAAAAATTCCTTGTCAAGGCTAATAAAAAAACAAGTCACTTTTTTATAACAAAGCTTCCTGCAATTTTGTCATGCAGCCCCTGTTTTTTTCTGTCAAGACCAATCAAAAGAAATCCAACGTACAGGAAAATCCATGAAAGGACGTAGCCAAGAAATCTGATAAACGCTTTTTTCATTCCAAGATGGCCTCCTTCTGCATCAACAACCCTGATACCGCATACCCACTTGCCAGCAGTCTGACCTGTAACTGCATGGAAATAAGTGAAGTAAAATGCTTCAACAATAGAGCTGAATATCACATAAGGAATAAAAAAAGTTTGTATGATTTCCAAAGCACCAGGATCATACAGTGATAATGAACTGATTAAAAAATATACTGCCACCATTATAACTGTGGAAAAGCATGAAAGAATTGAAATATCAATTGTGTATGCCATTAAACGGATGAAAAACCCTGCATACCTGAGAGACTGAATATCGCCTGGAAGCGGATCCTGAAAAACATCAGCAGCATCACCTGAAAGCTTGTCGATTTCTTCCAGATCTTTTTTAATTGATTCAAAAGTTTGATCAATGTTTGGAGGGCGAAAAGAATTTACCGGAGACATCTCCTGCTTTCTACCATTGTCAGCCATTGACTGATTGAACAGTGCATCTTCTGAGGGATTGAGGGTGAAACCGCATTTTTTGCATTTGTTTAAATTGTCAAAACTTACAAAACCGCATTTTTGACACTTCATATCCTGTTACCCTAACATACCCTGTTCGTAACGAATTATAGTTAACAGCGCAACTGAAACTGTCTCTGATCTTAAAATATAATTTCCTATGCTTACCGGAATAAAATCATTTTCCCTGGCTGTTTGAACTTCATCTTCTGAAAATCCTCCCTCAGGACCTGCCATGAAAATTATTTTTTCCGGTACCTGTTTGGAGGAAAAAATTTTTTTAAGGCTCATTTCAATTTCATTTTCCCAGAGAATCAGCTTCAAAAACTCATTGTAATCTTTCTTTCTGCACAGGTCCTGAAAATTCATAATATTTTCAACAGCAGGGATTTTTCTTATACCTGATTGTTCCACAGATGCGGAAACAATTTTTTTCCAGTGCACTGTTTTTTTTTCAGCCTTCAGCCTGTCCCACCTTGGAATTGATCTTCTGGAAAAAAACGGAACAATGGCAGAAACACCAAGCTCAATGCTTTTCTGAACAATAAAATCCATTTTTCTGCCTTTTGTTATTGCCTGGGCAAGTACTACTTCACTTTTATCAGATCCTCTGTCCATTCTTCTGTCAATAATCCTGACTTCGACACTGCCCCTTGTTTTGCCGGTTATGACTGCTCTGCAGGTATTACCACCCCTGTCGAAAATAAGGATATTATCATTTATACCAAGTCTGAGCACATTTATAATGTGTCTTGCCTTATATCCTTTAATAACTGTTTTTTCACTATTAATATCTAATTCTTCAATATAAAAGCAGCGCATGGTAATCCTGGCAATATTCGCAATATCTATATTCACCTTTACTTATCACAATTTTGATGATAATAGAAATAATTCCATTCCGACGATTAATTTATATACCTCGGGGCTTATGATTCTGGGCTGATACCGCACCGAAATCAGCTTAACTACTCTAACGGTAATATGAACGCCTTAATTTCATTCCACACAAATGGGCTCAGGTTCACTGTTACTTTAAATTTATTGAAAATATATTACTGGATTATAAACAGATGAAGGTTTTAATTATTGGCAGTGGCGGCAGAGAACATGCAATTGCATGGAAGACTGTACAAAGTGCAAAAGTAAATAAGGTGTATTGCGCACCCGGAAACGCAGGCATGGAAAAAATTGCTGAATGTGTGGATATTGATCCGTCTGACATCGCGTCTCTGAATGAGTTTGCTTTAAAAAACAGTATTGACCTTACTATTGTGGGTCCGGAACTCCCTCTGACGCTTGGTATCGCTGATGCCTTTGAAAAAAACGGCCTTCGTGTTTTCGGACCTACACAAAGTGGGGCACTTCTTGAGGGAAGCAAAGCCTTTGCAAAAAAGATCATGAAAGAAGCCGGCATCCCAACAGCAGATTATTGCCTGTTTTCAGAACCGGAACCTGCAAAACAATTCATTAGAGAAAAAAACTGTCCGCTTGTCATAAAGGCAGATGGCCTTGCTGCAGGAAAAGGGGTTTTCCCATGTCAGACCATGGATGATGCCATGGAAGCTGTTAACAGAATCTTGACAGACAGGGAGTTCGGTGACGCTGGAAGCAGTATTGTAATAGAGGAATTTTTATCTGGTGAGGAAGCGTCTTTTATCTGTTTGACTGACGGCAAAACCGTTATTCCTCTGCCTTCCTCACAGGACCATAAACCTGTCTATGATGGAGACAGAGGCCCTAACACAGGGGGTATGGGTGCTTACTCTCCTGCTCCTGTGGTTACACCCCGTATTCATGAACTTGCCATGAATAACATTATGCTGCCTCTGGTTCGCACACTTTCATCCAGCGGAATAAAATATAAAGGGATAATTTATGCCGGCCTGATGATAGAAAACAATATCCCGAATGTTCTTGAATTCAATGTCAGATTAGGCGACCCTGAGACACAGCCTATTCTGTTCAGGCTTGAAAATGATCTGATTGATATTATAAATGCTGTTATTGACGAAAGACTCTCAGAGGTGTCAATAAAAATTGACCATCGACCTGCTGTTTGTGTTGTCATGGCATCAGGTGGTTATCCTGCTGAATATAAAAAAGGTTTTGAAATTCACGGTTTGGAGCAGGCAGATGAAATTGAAAATACTATTGTGTTTCATGCCGGAACTTCCCTTGAAAACGGAACCCCGGTAACAGCCGGAGGCCGGGTATTGGGAGTTACATCAAAAGGTAAAACAATTGAAGATGCTGTAAATACAGTATACACAGCTGTCGATAAAATTCACTGGGATGGTGTTCATTTCAGGAAAGATATTGCCATGAAAGCAAAAAAAAGATGAAAAACACCTGGCTTTCCTCAAGGAAAGATGTTTTTTTGCGTGATCTGTTCCGGGACTTTATTGATGCAAATACTAATTTTATAAAAATACGTAAAAAGTATAAAGAATTTTCCTTTGTTCCCTTTAAAATGATGGACTCATGGGTCGGAACAGAAACAAAAAAAGGCCCCCTGTGTAATTTGAAAGACCAGAGTCACATGCTTTTCAGAAACAGTTCTCACAAAACCAGTCTTTATGAACATCTGTTTGACTGGACAATAGGGTCCATATTCCATGAAGCAATTAAACTCAAAGAAGATTCCTACCAGATTGATTCATACAAGCCTTTGCTTGACCTGGAAATCAATAATTACAAGAACAACAAGGGGCTGTCCGAAATTATTAATGAATACTTTGCTTTAATTGAGAAGGCCAACAAAAATTTGAAGGAAGATGTTGAGAGCATAGATGAACTTTTTTCAAAAGCAGTGTTTCACATACATGAAATATTTTTAGCTAATAAAGACAACACACTCCTGCTTCGTTTCTGGCTTGATAACAAAAAAAAAGTTGAAAATATTTTCGGACTGAATTCATTTAATAATACGTTAGCCCGGATGTTTCCAAACGGCATTCATGAAGCATATCTGCAGGCAGCTGATAACTGTTCATTCAGCGGGAGGCATATTGAAGCTGAAAAATATATCAGAAAAGCAGTTCGCCTTGATCCAAAGAGCAAAACACTCAGAAAACTTTTAAAGGAAGTCAAAGAAAAAGATGCTTCTTAATACCCTTCTTCAATCCAGACAAGGTTTGCAACTGTGCCATTATGCTACAGCATCACTTTCATACCCCTTCTCCAGAATTACTGGTTAGTCTTTTTGAACTAACTATGCCCTGAACCGACACCATGATGGAAACAAGAGATCCGATCACTAAATTAACAGGTCGCAGCAGATGGCTACTGCAAAATCCGGGTTAAAAACAGTTGCACAACAGAAAAAAGGCAGCGCTGGTTTAGAAGCCACTGCCTTTTTCAGATCAAATCCTGTTGTACATTCTATCTTCCTAATATTGTATAAACCATCCGTGGAACTGCCTTTGCAGGACCATGCTGCCTTTTGCCTCCATCGGTTTCAATCTCCACGAGCTTATACTGGTAGAGCCTGCCATTCTGAACATCTTCATCCACATATTCATAATCAACCGTGGTCTCAATACTCCCCTTTCCTGCAATGAGATTACTGTTAATCTGTTTAAACGTGCCAACAGGTCCATCCCTGCGCAGAACATTGTATCCAAGAACATCTTCTTCTGATACAGCTGTCCATCTGAGGACAACCTGTCCATTGTCCGGCCTGGCATCAAAAGTAATCTCTTCTGCAAATGTTGGTTTGCAGACAACTGCAATGCACCGGGTTCCTGCACTCTGAGGCACACCTCCTGAAACCAAACATTCAGCATCTGTAACTTCAGCACAAGTATTGTCAGGCAGGCAGCAGGCCACAGTATCAGAAGTATCACAGGCATCCCCTGTCCCATCACCATCTGAATCCACCTGGTCAGGATTGACTGTGTCAGGACAGTTATCAATATCATCAGGGATACCATCATTGTCCATATCATTAGCGGTTTCAGCAGGAAAAGCCATTGCAAACTCGGAAAAATGAGTTGTTTCACCGCAAATGACATTGTTTACCATATCCAGGGTTGTGGAAATATCCACCCACTGATTATTATCAAAATGCATCAGCTGTAAACCGGTTTCCTGTAACAGGGTCATTCCTGCGTCATCATAACTGAAGCAAACCTCAACAAAGCCTTCAAAAACAGCAGTTGTCGAAATTTCATAATGCATCCCTAAAACCTGAAATTCTGCTGACATCCCGTGCCCGGCAGACAGCGGCGCTGCATCCGCAGTACCTCCTGCTGTTATGTTTTCAAAAGTCAGGTTTATGGTGCCCCCCAGAAGGGAAACAGGCACTCCGGTGCCGGAAGGGGTGGGTACGCTCTCGGCTATAAATTCATGAGCACCCATGTCGCGGCTGGTGATACCATCGCCGTTACCATCCCATGGCCGCAGAAAGCCGTTGAGATCATCAGAAGGCAGGCCGGGATAGGCGGCTTCGTTGTCCGTGCCCGCGTCAATGCAGGGCGATCCTGGCAGCAGGCGGTAATCGCCGCCGGGAAGGGCTGATATGTCGGGGACGATGGGATCCGCAAACAGGGGGTCAGCGAAGATAATACCGGAGCCGGACACCTCAACAGGGGAGGAAAGGTCTGAGTAGGAAACAGCCACAGGCCCAGGCAAATCAGCATCCTTGACATATACGGCATCATTGTTGTCAAAAGGAGGATCAAGGGAATCGTTTCCCCAGACAATACTGTTGGTTATCTCAACAGGTGTCAGGCTGAAGCGGCACTCCCAGTCGGGGAGAGCCGGGTTTGGGCTGCATCCGTTAGATATGTATATCCCGCCGTGGCCATATGCGGCCAGGTTCCCGGCAATCGTACAGTTGCGAAGCACTGGCGCCAGGGAAAGCAGTCGTGAAAGTTCGTTTGGCGGGTTAACAGCAGGGTCCGGGTCTATGAGGGGATCCCTGAAAATCGCTAAGGCTCCACCAAAGCTCCTGGCCAAATTACCGCTGATGATACAGTTTTCAATCCGTGGGACTGCCAGGCCAGAAATCCAAAACCCTCCCCCGAATCCTACTGAATCATTGCCGCTGATGACACACTTTGCAATCAGTGGTTCGGCCCCATCGCCAACAGCAATTGCGCCTCCGCCACCCCTAACAAGAGCAGCATTTTGACTGATGGTGCAAGAGGTAATGACCGGGTTGCTGTCAATGATATACACCCCACCCCCACTCTCATTTGCTCTGTTGTTGCTGATCGTACATCCAGTCAGGGAAACATGAGACTTGTCCCAAAAAAAGGAGACCCCCGCCCCTTTCCCCCAGCTATTGTTATACGTGACTGTACAATCGGTTACTGCAATGTCGGCACCAGGGTCGTTATAGGAAAAATAGATGCCTCCGGTGGAACCTGCGTTACCTCTGATCAAACAGTTCTGAATACTGCTATCAGAATCATCTCTGAAAAAACTTATGTCCATGCCACCAGCTGACCCTGCGCTGCCTCCAATGTTGCCGCGGACAGTGCAGTCCTTAATCTCCACGGTTTTAAGTTGGGAGATCTTAATTCCGGTATCCTGGTTGTTTTCTATCAAGGAGTTGCTTATAAGCAGAGTACCTGTGTTATAGTTTCCTCCTGCGCTGATTCCAGAGCCCCAATTGTTGCGGACAGTGCAGTCCTGAATCTCAGCGGTTTTAAGTTGGGAGATCTTAATTCCGGTATCCTGGTTGTTTTCTATCAAGGAGTTGCTTATAAACAGTGTACTGTTGAATCCACCTGAACCAGCGATTCCTGCTGCGCCATTGTTGCTGACAATACAGCCTGTTATCTGGATGTCTCCAAGAGATTCATAAAGCCATACACCTGCTCCCCCATTGTCAACTCCAGAGTTGTCGCTGATCGTACAGTCGATTATCCTGAAAGGGCTTTGACCTCCCTTATTGAGTGTTGCGTAGATTCCGCCCCCACTGGACGAAGCCGAGTTATTACTGATGATACAGTTTCTTATGGTCGGTGCTGATTCTTTCAGATAGATACCGCCCCCGGATTTAACATCATCCTGAGCAACGGCACAATCGCTGTGAGCCCACCCGTTTTGAACTGTAAAACCCTCCAGAATTGCTTCCGGGCCGACGTTGAAAAATCTTACCACGCTGGCATTCTGGCTGCCGTCAATAACCGTTTCCTCAGGCCCGCTTTCCGAGTGAATAATAAGATCCTTATCGTGCATCTCAATATTTTCGTAATAAGTACCTGCACGTACGATTATTTCACAGCCCGGGGCAGCAGCATCAATCGCAGCCTGGATTGCCGGATAATCGTCAGGCACGTAAATGGTGCAGGGGCCCTCACATGCATCGCCCCTGCCGTTTTCGTCGGAGTCCTCCTGCCCCGGGTTGGCTGTAACAGGGCAGTTGTCCGTGCAGTCCGGGGTACCGTCTCCATCAAAATCACTGTCAGCCACATTGCATCCGCACACCCCCGGATCAATTTTATCAGGATCACAGGGACAGGGATCGCACACGTCGCCTGATCCGTCGCTGTCAGAATCTGCCTGGTCCGGATTAGGGGTCAGGATGCAGTTGTCAAAACAGTCTGAAACTGTGTCGCTGTCCGCGTCAAGACCGTCGTCGGTTTCACCATTGCAGTCATTGTCAAAACCGTCACAGACCTCTTCAGCTGCTGGTGTGATCTGGATGCAGAGGTCCCAGGTGCCTTCTGTGCTGCAGGATTGGATGCCTTCGGCGCAGATGCCCGGAATGCCTGTGTCGCAAGACTGAACATTGCCTGGCAGGCACGTTACAGAATCTGCAAACTCGTCAGCCCCCATATCATAGCCCAGCCCCTGGGGGCGCGGCTCACCATCAATATCATCCGGCGGCAGAACAGGATCCGGGATAAAAAGATAAGCATCTGTTGTGTCTTCAGTTCCTGCATCAATGCAGGGTGAGCCGGATTGCAGGTGGTAATCGCCACTGGATGAATCCACAAACATTGGATCCTGATCAATGTTGTTTCCAGCATAACCTCCCCGGATGTCGGAATAGTTAATATCCATACGGTTTCGTTCAGGGTCTAAATAAATTTCATCGGGTATCCCGTTGGCTTTATTGCCCCAGACAATGCAGTTGAGCATAATCGTTAAATAATTGGAATAATTATAAATCCCTCCGCCTCTTGCCATAATATCAGGCTCAGGATCTGTTAAATTATTTACT
>JAJRXD010000105.1 GCA_024276465.1 Deltaproteobacteria bacterium | reverse complement strand
TTAGTAATTGGTGTTACTATCTTATTAGCAGGAGGTTTCTTTTTTTGGTAGTCTATTAATTTATTTTTTTCTGTGTTACCTGTGGGGGTATAGCCAGCAGGTACTTTAATATATAACGTAGGTGAATAGGTGCATATCAAAAACAAAGAACAACAGTACAGTAATGCACCTGTTCACCTACGTCCCGTCAGGTTTCCGTCCCGTCAGGTTTCGGTATTTCGTCCCGTCAGGTATTTCCGAATCAGGGATAATTTCCAATAGTTTTTTTAATGAGCCATAAATTAGTTGTCAGCAGCAGACAGGTTCCGAAAAACGGCAAAGAGATGATAAGTTTTGAGAAACAGTTTTGCCCTGTTACAGCAAGCAGTCTGTGGTAATCCGGATGGAATACTACCAGACAGTAGCCTGTTATTGAAGTGAATATAACAGCGGGTGTTTGCATCAGGCTTTCTTTTTTTAAACAAAAAGCAATGATAATAATGAAAGACAAACCAGTCAGGGAAAGATAATGGAGCCAGGTAACAGGTGAGATGATCAAAATGCATAATATCATGGCAGAAAATTCCAGTGGATACAGAGGCTTAATATTTTCATCTCTGCACCTGCTGAAGAGATGAAACATGGCTGTCACAATGGCAAGGGCAACACCGTATCTCAATAAGGAAATCCATAAGCCAGCTGTTACAGGATTAAAAAGCAGGGCATTGGCTGAAGTGAACTGTCTTAGTAATAAGGCGTATAGAGACTGGTTGCTCCATCCGGCTATGCCGATACCTGACAGGTCGGTAAGGTAGTGCCAGTACATTTTATTAAGGGGAAGGCCATACAGGGTTATTGAAAGTATAATGAGAACTGCTGTGGTTGTCAGACAGGATATGACAAGCCTGTATTTTTTTCTGTATAAAAAGTAGATCACAAACAAAAGCGGGGAATATTTCATGGAAACAATTAAACCTAACAAAATCCCGGCAGCCGTGTTTTTGTCTTTCTGCACGCAATAATAAACAAGACAGACTGCCAGATAAATTAGAAGGGTAGTTTGACCTAACTTGAGTGCGTAGAAGAGGGGGAATGACACAAGGTTAACTGAGATAACAACCATTGCTCTTAAGGCAGGCGTAAGCATGCCCCTGGTTAAGTGCCACTGCAGGACTATTACTGCTGTAATTATCATCAGATTCAGCATAAGCCATAAATCAGCTGCAGCAGAAAAACTTAATCCTGTGAGAAGATTAAAAGGCGCTAAAAATACCGGCATGTAAACAAATCTTGTAGGTGTGAATTTGAACCCTGAGTCTTTTGCTGTTTCAAAAAATCTGCCTGAATTTACTGCGCTGAAATCCTCATTTACTTCAGCATATATCTCGGAAATTTCACCAGTCCCCATCAGTTTTGCTGCTGTGTAATAGGAGATCAGATCCACGCCAAAAACTGCAGTATATGTATCTTTCTTTATATTTGTGAAATTGGTGATGAAGTATATTAAACTGATCACAGTCAAAATGGACAGGGTGATGCAGAGCTGGAAGTTTTTTTTGTTTTTCCGTACTTTCATTTTTGTTGTGTACAACTAATGTTTAACGCATAGTCCATTCTGATCTGTCGGGACTGTTGCATGGTTTGCTTGGAAAAAAACTGTATTAATTAACTAAAGGACTGAGCTTGAAATCATTTGTCTCAGGACTGAATTTCCACAGAAAGTAATCCCTCCCGGGATATTCACGCATCAGCGTTGTGTTCCATGCCCCCCTGTTAATGGCATAAATCACTGAGTCCTTGAGGCCTGGCGAATTATAAAGGAACCCGGACCCGTAAACCGGCAGGTTAGGTATGGGGTTTCCAGGGGGATACATGACGTCAATGAATACAATCGCATTCTTAATCTTCATTTCAGTGACAGTCTTATGCAGAGAATCATCTACATACCAGTAAAAACTGGAATACTTATTAAATAACAGTGGAATGGAACAAGCAACTGTATAAGTAAAACAGAGAAAGAGAAAAAGGCAGACAGTAGCTGAAACTTTATATCTGTTAAAAGAAAAATCTGACATTATTGCAGGCAGTTTCAATATGCCTCTGATTGTAAGCAGTATCAGCAAAGGGGTTGTGCTGTAGAAAAATCTCGGGCCGAAGCATAAATCCTGATAGTAATAAAAAAAATAAAATACTGCTACTGATAAAAAAGACAGAAGAAAAAGCCTGTCCCACCTGTTTCTTTTTATTCCCGGAAGAAACAGTACAAAAATAAACAGCAGTGATGGTATGGGCCACTCAAAGAGATACTTATTCAGGGCAGTTAAATTATTGCTGGTGTTTTTGATTCCCCCCATCAATGTATGTGGTGGTCCTATTTGAGCGCTTCCTAAAAAACCGGCTGTATTATATTTAACCTGATACCCGAAAATGAATGGGCTGCTGTTTGTAAGATAATTATAAATAAGCAGAAGCAACAGCATCATCGACAGCCCCACTGTAAAGCACAGCAGCTTTTTGAAATAGTGCTTTTGTTTTTTAAAAAAATCAAGCAGAAAATCCAGACAAAAGGGCAGGGCCATGGCAAAGGCTGTAAGAGGTCTTATGTTCGTGGCAAATCCCAGAGACAGGCCGCAGACAAGGGGGTAGTGCCATGAGGGGCTTTTCAGGAGTTTTGCATAGCTGTATATAAACAGCAGGAGAAAAAACATGGTTGAAACATGGTTCATGTAGCTTGATGACATGAACAGAAAAAACGGAGAAAAAAGAAGGAAAACAATACTCAGATAAGAAACTACTTTTTCCCCATAACATTCCCTGGCAAGCTTGTAGAGAAGGATCAGGGAAAAAGTGCCTAACAGAGGATTTATTATCCAGGCTGCCCTTAAAAATAATCCTATCAACAGCAGCAAAGGGTGTCCGGGAGGGTACTGGGAATACCATTGGTTGCTGTTAATTATGTTCATATACTCAAAAAACTCTTTATGAGAAGGCACAGGAGCAGTAAGAGCTCCGGTTTTAAAAATTTTTGCCTGAAAAAGCTGGGCAATGCTGTCCTGTACGTGGGGTATGTTCTCAAGAGCAAAATGCGAAAACAGACAGGTGAGAAGCAGGCATGCTGCAGCACAAAACAGAAGCAGTAAGGATTCATTTATATCAAAAAAACGCGAGGCGTACCTGTTAGTTATCTTCACAATGGACGGTGGCAGTTTCAGGAAGAAAAAAAGCAGGAAAAACACTATGCCTGCAAGGCCAGTTAAAATCAGAATGAAGTCGAAGGGATAATAATGCAGGGCTGAGTCATGAGAACGGCTGAATGAGGATGTCCAGTCCAGGGGAAAAAGGCTGAAGATAAACAGAAAGGAGAGGAGTGAAAGCCTGATGAAAGATGAAAATCGGGAAGGCGGTTGTATACACCCCGAAAGTTTTTTTCTTTTCAGATAGCAGTATATCCAGAATGCAGAAAGGAGTGTAAGAATTGCAATAGCAGCTGATAAAACAGCTGAAATGTTATCCGCAAAGCCTGTCTTAAAACAGACAAGTCTTGTCTGCAGCAGAGAAAATATTTTGCTGTTCCGAAAAAAAAGGAGAACTGCTACAGTTATATGGCAGAGGCAGCCGGCTGCCAAAAAAAAATTTGCTCTCATGCTTGAGCACTTTTCATCAATGGAGTTTGTGCAAAATCCGGGTTTGATCCTGTGCTTTGTTTTCATTACATTGTTATGTTCTGACTATTTGTTATCTATTTTAAACAGGAGAAAAGCATCATTCTTAAAAACAATTTTTCCCATTTTTTTGCAATCATTTATCATATTTTTGCTGACATGGAAGTTCCTGTAATAATCATTTATCCTGTTGACTTCATTTTCTTTCATTCTCTCAAAGTTCAGCAAAACATGAGTAGCGCCATATTTTCTCAGAATTTCGACCCTTTGCCAGTATGGGGTTTCAGGCCTGTAGAATTTAACAGTATTTTCCACACGGCTTTTGTTGTCAGGTACCATTGGATTGTTGTGATACAGAGAAACAATTTTAGCCCCTGTTAATGCTGGAATTATCCAGGAGGTAAGAGTGTCGGACATTACCACATCAGAGTTGCCTATTTTGTCTGACAGAGGCATGTAATCATCAAGAGGGTTTTTATACTTTTGAACAATGGGTTCTGGATCAAAAGTTAATGTGTAACCAGCCTGCTCAAACCCTAACTTCAGCCCCTGATAGCAGATACCTTCAGTTAAAACAACAAGGAAAAAAAGAACATGAATATTTTTATCACTTAAGTGAAGGATCATATTTTTCATGCTGCTGAAAGATAACAGCTTCAGCCTGCTGAAATACCATGCAAGGGACAGGTGAAGGAAGACCATAATGAAAAAAATATACCTCTCGCCAAGGCGTATATTTGCCAGGTAAGATATAATATAGACTGATAAGCTGAGAAAAAAACCATAGATGATAAAACTGTGTTTTTTATTAATAAAAAACAGAAGGAGTATTGGAAGCGCCAAAAGGGCTGGTCCCATTTTAAAAATGTTTCCGGGATTGTATAAATACATCCGGAATGGGAAATACCAGTCAGTTGAAACACTGCTGATAACCGCCTGCATAAAAGAAAAATATGGCCAGAGAAAGGAAAGTAAAAAAACAATCAGCAAACTGAAAAAACAGAGAAGAATGTTTTTAAAACTGTTTTTCCCCTCTGTTACTGCCAGGACAAAAGAGCATAATAAAAAAAATGATCCGGTCAAAGGATGTGAAACAAAAACAAATGCAGCAGTCAACAGGTAAAGGAAGTAAAATCTGCCTTTTCCATATCTTGCATATTTAAGAAAAAAATAGAGGCCAATAAAGCTCACGTTAAAAGTAAAGATGGAGGGGTAGAATAATGTATATGATAAAAACCTTAAACTGTATTCATTGCTGTAGTTAAAGGGTTCTCCCCAGAGGAAAAGAAGTGCTGTCAGGACATAAACAGGAATTGTTCTGTTTTTAAAGTATTCGCTGCTCCAGAGATACACTCCGGATGCCAGCAGAAGAAAGCTTAGAATTGAAAGAAGAGTAATAACAGAAAAAAGACTCAAATCAGTTGTTTTTTTTAATAAGGCAGCAAGAAAGATATAGGGCGTGTATCTGAGAGTATTTATTCCATCAGTGCGGATCAGAGGATTGTCCGGCTCTGTCAGGTTTTTTGACAGTTCATTAATGCAGGCTGCATGCTCCCAGTAGTCATAGAGCTCTACAAGAGGTCCCTGATTCCTGTTTATTGAAACACAGGTTATTACAAGCAATAAAATCAAAGAGAGAAAAAAATATTTTCTTTCAATATTTTTCAAAGGATTCAATGGCAGCTGCATGTCAAAAATACTATTGCCTGAGTATTTTAATGTCAAGCCGGAATAACAGAGGAGTGTTCCCCGAAAATTGCAGGACAGATTGAAAATCCTTAATCATGAGTGATTAAGGATGGCAACGAATACGTACTTTTCTTTGCTTGCTCCAAAGAAAAGTACCAAAAGAAAAGGCACCCTGCACCTTGGCCTGCGGCTTCCCGGGCATGAGCATTTTCTGCAGCGGGTCCAAAAACTCGTTCCGCTTGGGCGGAACTCAAACAGTTTGGACCCTTCATCTGCAGAAAGACACTCATGCCCGGCTGCGGTGCAATGGGTTAAAAAACACTTTGCCTTTTCTCATTTTTGCTTTGTTACCGCCATTATTGCCTTTTTTGAGTTTTATCCCTGCAATTTTGAGGGGAAACTTCTGGGAATAACAGAGGGGCCTTTCATTTTTAATTCAGTCTGAAAAACCCCCTCCTGTGGGCTGGATTTGGGAAAAATAAGTGTCAGGCATTCTTGATTAGTTGTCTGAACCTGGAGAACAGATAAGAAGAATCATGGGGGCCGGGGGAAGCCTCAGGATGATATTGCAGGGAGAACATGGGCTCTGTTTTGTGCTCAATGCCTTCGGTTGTCTGGTCATTCAGATTTATGTGTGTTACTTCAATCAGGGAGCGGTTTATTGTATTAATGTCAATGGCAAAATTGTGGTTTTGTGATGTTATTTCAACCCGTCCTGTTTTTAAGTTCTTGACAGGGTGGTTGCATCCATGGTGTCCAAACTTCAGCCTGTATGTCCGGGCATTCATGGCAAGGCCAAGAATCTGATGTCCCAGGCAGATTCCCATTAGAGGCACTTTGCCTATAAGAGCCCTGGCATTTTCAACTGCATATACCACGCCGGCAGGATCAGCAGGTCCGTTTGACAGGAACACACCGTCAGGCTCCATCTTAAGAACTTCATCTGCCGGGGTCCTGGCCGGGACAACATAGACATTAAAGCCTGCCATGCGCATCTGGCGCAGGATGTTCCATTTAATGCCAAAATCATAGGCAATAATTTTCAGATCCGTGTCCGGGAGTTTGTTGGCAATACCCCATGATCTTGTCAGGCTTCCGCTTTTATCCCATGTGTATGCCTTTTTGCAGGAAACCCTGCCAGCATAATCCTGACCGTCAAGACCTTCCCAGTTTTTTGCTTTTGCAACAGCCTCTTTTTCTGAAACTGTATCATTAATTGCCATATATCCCTTCAGTGTTCCATGGTCCCGCAGTTTGCTTGTCAATGCCCGTGTGTCAACACCTGCAATGGCCGGGATGTTGTGTTTTATGAGAAAATCACCAAGGGTTTCCTCACTGCGCCAGCTGCTTGGGGCATTTAATTCATGTATTATAAATCCATTAACATAACACTGTCCTGATTCCATATCAGACTGGTTGACACCAGTGTTGCCAATCTCAGGGTATGTCATGGTTACAATCTGGCCGTTGTAGGATGGATCACTTATTATTTCCTGATACCCTGTCATCCCTGTATTGAAAACAACTTCCCCATGCATCTGTCTGTCAGCCCCTGCAGAATAGCCACGAAAAATTGTACCGTCTTCAAGTGCCAGGAATGCTTTTTTTTCTCTTTTTTCAAGCCAGTTCCATTTTTTAGTCATAATTTAATACTGTTCGGTTGGTTAGCCCCTATCTGCGCGATATGCTGGTACACTAACTGCTGTTTGTACAAACAGATTTATTAATCGCTCAAATCAGGCCAGTATTGCCTTTTATTAATGCAGGCAGCATGATAAATCTGCTGCTGCAAGTCTGGTTTAGTTTTGTTTGCTTTGCAAAAGCTCGTCGTTTTTGCCTAACTTCAGATTTTTCAATGAGAGCACAAGCGCATGTCTGTGATATTCCTGAAGGCTGCAGACCTCCATCTGTTTAAGCCTGTTCAGGGTTTCAAGCCCCTGTATGGCAGCACGCAGACCATCAATAGTAGTTGTAACAGGAATTCCCCTTAAAACAGCATGAGCGCGCATCCTGACCTCATCGCGTCTTGGTGAAGCACCGGTAGATGGCGTGCTGATAATCCAGCTTACGTTTTTCTCCTCTATCATGTCCAGAACATGAGGTCTGCCTTCGGAAATTCTGTACATTGCCTGGCTTTGAATGTTGTTATTGCGCAGAATAGTGCTGGTCCCCTGGGTTGAAAAAATGACAAAGCCCAGATCAGCAAGCTGTTTTGCAAGAGAAACCACAGGTTCCTTGTCATCATCCCGGACGCTCAGAAAAATGTTGCCTGTTTGCGGAAGTGCATTGCCGGCAGCAACCTGACTTTTCAGGAATGAAATTCCAAGGGATGAATCAAGTCCCATTACTTCACCGGTTGATTTCATCTCCGGACTTAAAATAATATCAATGCCAGGAAATTTAACAAAAGGGAACACTGCTTCCTTGACCGAATAAAAGCGCGGAATCAGCTCCTTTGTGTATCCAAGGTCTTTCAGTTTGTAGCCAGCCATAACAAGCGCCGCCAGTTTGGCAAGCGGAACACCTATTGCTTTGCTTACAAAAGGAATAGTCCGTGAAGCCCTTGGATTTACTTCAAGAACATAGACCTTGTTGTCTTTAACAGCATATTGAACATTCATTAAACCGCATACACGAAGTTCCTTTGCTATCTTGTAAGTATCATTTCTGATTCTGGTTTTAATCTCTTCTGACAGGTTCGGGGCCGGGATTATACATGCGCTGTCTCCGGAGTGAACCCCGGCAAGCTCAACATGCTCCATGATTGCGCCTATGACTGTTGTATCTCCATCAGACAGACAGTCCACGTCAACCTCAACAGCGTTTTCCAGATAACTGTCGATCAGTACAGGACGCTTTTTTGATACCTCTACAGCCTCAGCCATGTACTGGCGAAGGCCCTCCATGTCAAATACAATAACCATGGCTCGACCACCAAGGACAAAAGAGGGACGGAGCAAAACCGGAAAGCCTATGGCTTCGGCAATTTTTTCCGCATCAAGCAGACTGGTGGCCAGTCCGTTTTCAGGCTGAGTGATGTTAAGCCTGCAGGCAAGTTTCTGGAAGTAGTCCCTGTCCTCGGCTGCTTCGATACTTGAGGGTTTTGTGCCTATAATCCTTACACCGTTTCTTTCAAGGTCTGAGGCAAGATTAAGAGGTGTCTGACCTCCAAACTGGACGATTGCACCCCGGCATTTTTCACGGTGATAGATGCTCAGGATGTCTTCAAGTGTCAGGGGCTCAAAATAGAGTTTATCACTGGTATCATAATCAGTGCTGACAGTTTCAGGGTTGCAGTTAACCATAATTGTCTCAAAACCTGCATCACGAAGTGCAAAAGAGGCATGCACGCAGCAGTAGTCAAATTCAATGCCCTGTCCTATGCGGTTAGGCCCGCTGCCGATGATCATTATTTTTGGACGGTCACTTGGAATGGCCTCATCAATTTCACCGTAAGTTGAATAAAAATAAGGGGTGTATGCCTTGAATTCTGCCGCGCATGTATCAACAAGACCGTAAACCGGCATCAGCTTAATATTTTCTCTGGATTTTCTGACACTGTCTTCCGGGCAGTTCAGAAGATACGCAATCTGGCGGTCTGAAAATCCCATTTCTTTTGTCTGCCGGAACAGAGGATAATCTTTTTCCAGGTTTTCGATAGACCCGGCCGACTTTATTTCATTTTCAAAACAGGCCAGCTCTTCCAGATGCGAAAGGAACCACGGGTCAATACTGGTAAGCTCATTTAGAGTTTTAACATTCCAGCCCCGCTTAAAAGCCGCACGAATCATGAAAACACGTGATGCGGTTGCTTTCACCAGGTTTTCTCTCAGCACGTCATCACTGAGAGACTCAAATGGCTTATCCTTTCCATCTGCTCCAAAGCCTGATCTGCTGATTTCAAGAGAGCGAAGAGCCTTTTGAAATGACTGCTTGAAGGTTTTCCCTATTCCCATGGCCTCTCCAACGGATTTCATCTGAGTGCCAAGGGTGTCATCGGCTGCAGTAAATTTTTCAAAGGCAAACCTTGGAATTTTCGTGACCACATAGTCTATGGTTGGTTCAAAACAGGCAGGAGTTTCGCGGGTTATATCATTAAGGATTTCATCCAGTGTATATCCGACAGCCAGCTTTGCAGCAATTTTTGCTATGGGGAAGCCGGTTGCCTTGGATGCAAGTGCACTGGAGCGTGAAACCCGTGGATTCATTTCGATGATCACCAGCCTGCCATCTTCAGGATTTACTGCGAACTGAACATTTGACCCGCCGGTCTCCACCCCGATTTCACGCATTACAGCAAGTGCCATGTCCCTCATGATTTGATATTCCCGGTCAGTGAGGGTCTGGGCAGGTGCAACAGTTATGCTGTCTCCTGTGTGAACTCCCATGGGGTCAAGGTTTTCTATGGAGCAGACAACCACTGAGTTGTTGTTTTTGTCACGCATCACCTCAAGCTCGAACTCCTTCCATCCCAGCACTGACTCTTCAATGAGTATTTCTGTTGTCGGGCTGTAAAACAAACCGCGGGCAGCTATTTCCTCAAACTCCTTTTCATTGTAGGCAATGCCACCTCCTGTTCCGGCAAGGGTGAATCCGGGCCTTATGATCAGTGGATATGCCCCTATTTCATCTCTGATTTTTCTTGCCTCCTCCATGGAATTAGCTGACGCACTTTTTGGAACAGCAAGGCCGATGTTCATCATGGCTTTTTTAAACAGGTCACGATCCTCTGCTTTTTCAATAACCCCGGCATTTGCCCCGATCATTTCAACATTGTACCGCTCAAGGATTTTTTCCGCACACAGCTCCATGGTCAGGTTCAATGCTGTCTGTCCGCCAAGGGTAGGCAGAAGCGCGTCAGGCCTTTCACGGCGGATAATCTCAAACAGAATGTTTACGTCAAGAGGTTCTATGTATGTTCGATCTGCAAACTCAGGGTCTGTCATTATGGTGGCAGGATTGCTGTTAACAAGAACAACTTCATATCCCTCTTCTTTAAGGGCCTTGCATGCCTGTACCCCTGAGTAGTCGAATTCGCAGGCCTGGCCAATGACAATGGGCCCTGAACCTATAAGCATGATTTTTTTTATATCAGTTCTTTTGGGCATAAGTTTTTATGTTGAATAACGTTCAAGAGTTCTTTTCCCCTGGGCACTTTTTATCTCCACAGGATAGTTGCCGGTAAAACATGCTGTGCAGAAATCCTTTTGGTTTTCAAAGGGAGTAAGCAGCCCTTCAAGGCTGATAAAGCCCAGACTGTCAGCGCCTAACATGTCCCGGATTTCCTCGGTTGTCTTTTGCGTTGCAATCAGCTCCTTTTTTGTTGGAAAGTCAATTCCGTAATAACATGGATATTTGATCGGGGGGCATGAAATTCTGACATGGACCTCCTTTGCCCCGGCCTTACGCAGATACTTGATTCGATTGGCTGAAGTATTGCCCCTGACGATAGAGTCATCGATAGCAACAACCCTCTTGCCTTTTACGACTTCCGGAAGAACCGCAAGTTTCATGTCAACCCAGTGCCTCCGCTCCTGGGCCTCAGGCATGATAAAGGTTCTTCCCACATAGTGATTCCTGATAAATCCAAAATCAAGAGGAATTTCACTGCACTGTGAAAAACCAAGAGCAGCTGAATTACCGCTGTCAGGAATTGCTATAATAATGTCAGCATCAACAGGATATTCCATTGCTAATTGTCTGCCGTATTGATAGCGAACAGAATGGACGTTTCTCCCAAACAGATTGCTGTCAGGATGAGCAAAATAGATATGTTCGAAAATACACTGTGCAAAATGGTCTTTTTTTTCCGAAAAGGTGCTGCTGTGAAGCCCGGAAGAGTTCACAGTTACAAGTTCCCCGGGATCAATTTCACGGATGAATGTAGCCCCGATCTGTGCCATGGCGCAGGTTTCGCTTGCTATCACATAACTGTCTTCATATTTTCCTATTGACAGGGGACGAAATCCGAACGGATCACGAGCAGCCATCATTGAGTCCCTTGTCATCAGCAGAAAGGAAAAAGCACCCCTCATCTCCTCAAGTGCACGCTCCACCCTGCGGGGCCGCCTGCGGTACATGGGGTCAGCCAGAATATGTACTAAAACCTCACTGTCTGAACTGGTCTGAAAGATTGAGCCGGATTCCTGATACATCCTGCGGAGACTTTTTGCGTTTACAATGTTTCCGTTGTGTGCGATAGCCCATATACCGTCAGCACACTCAGCCACAAGTGGCTGTACATTCTGAATTCGTGTAGTACCTGTAGTTGAATACCTTACATGGCCGATTCCAATATGACCTTTCAGGGAATCAAAGGATTTTTTTGAAAAAACATCATTTACCAGGCCCAGTCCCTTGGCAGAACGGATTTTTTTCCCATTGCTCACCACAATCCCGGCCCCCTCCTGACCGCGGTGCTGAAGGGCAAAAAGACCCTGATATATAAGTGGTGCTACATCGGAAACCCCGAAAATTCCGAATAACCCGCAGGATTCTCTTATATCTTTGCACATATATGATTTTTGCATGCCTTTCTGTGTCATAAAAAATGGTTAATTGTGTCTGCACGGAAAGTCCTTTTTTTGTAGTTTTCAGACAGACACTACCTCCTAAGCTGAGCGATTTTCAGATAAAGACAGTTAGTGTACCAGCATATCACTCATTCTCAGCAGACATCCATGTCTGCTTCCGAGGTAAGCATTACACTTCACCATCCAGGTGAAGCTTATGTAATGCTTAAATCCGTTCAATGCTATTACACTAATCCCGACACAGCGGGATTTGTGGCATCATGTTTTTTTAGAATCGCTCAATTTAGGTACCTATACTATGAACAGCTTCGTTTTTATCTTTTTCATTGCTGCAGGAGCGCCTTCAGGCGCGATATCAGGCTGTATCAAGTCTGTTTTTCGCGGCTGAAGCCGCTCCTGCAACCATAAATCTGTTAAAAAAACAAAACAAACCTCCAAAAATCAGAGCAAGTTTCGCTGTCGTACTAAGGACATACTAAATATAGTATATATTTGCAAACTAAAATACGTCATAATGAGTTTATTAGGATAAACAGTGACAGGAAGCTATTTCAGAGCAGCCTCCTGTGGTCATTTCAAAACAGACGCAGTTTGCAGCCTGTTCAGATTAAATTATTTATTATAGTTTAAAATACAGATACTTAAAAGAACAATTTTTTAAATAACGTGGAAATACTGCTGAATTTCCATTCCTGCAAAAAAACAGTAGACTATTAAATTACATTATTGTTAAAGTTAGAATGAATTTCCCACACTCAATTATTTGATTTTTTATTAATTAATGACTATTAAAGAAGCAGTTGATAACAGGGCAAAAAAGCAGATTGATATCCTTTCCAAGATTTCGCATACAATACTGCACCAGCAGAATGTATCAACACTTCTTGAAGAAGTGCTGGATATTCTGGACTCTGAAATGGGGATGTCACGCGGAATCCTTACC
>JAJRXD010000104.1 GCA_024276465.1 Deltaproteobacteria bacterium | reverse complement strand
TTTTTTAAACCCATTGCACCGCAGCCGGCAATGAGTGTCTTTCTGCAGATGAAGGGTCCAAACTGTTTGAGGCACGGCCTTTGTGCCGTGGCGAGTTTTTGGACCCGCTGCAGAAGATGCTCTTTGCCGGGAAGCCGCAGGCCAAGGTGCAGGGTGCCTTTTCTTTTGGTACTTTTCTTTGGAGCAAGCAAAGAAAAGTACGTATCTGCTACCATCGTTAAATACTCAGGATCACTGATCCTTAATCTGTTATGAAATTTTTGGGGAAACTCCTGGTTATTTTTCGCTTGACAAAAAAGTATGAGAAGTATTATAACTGCTTTCATTTTTCACAGGTGGGAAAACAATCATTTTTGTAAAGTATGGGGTAAATTATTATGAAATTAGATAATTTAAGGAATAAAAAATTAAAAGAATGGATTTTAGAAGTCGCTGAATTGTGCACTCCTGACAGTATAGAAATCTGTGATGGCTCCCAGGCAGAATATGACAGGTTAAGCGAAATGATGGTGCAAAGCAGGACATATATAAAACTTAATGAGCAAAAACGTCCTGGCAGTTACCTGTGCTTTTCTGATCCTGGTGATGTGGCCAGGGTTGAAGACAGGACATTTATCTGTTCGAAAAATCAGATTGATGCTGGACCTACAAATAACTGGAAGGACCCTGATGAAATGAAATCTATTCTGAAAGGGCTCTTTTCCGGCTGCATGAAAGGCAGGACACTGTACGTGATTCCTTTCTGCATGGGGCCACTCGGGTCAAAAATATCCTACACAGGTGTGGAGCTTTCTGATTCTCCTTATGTTGTTTGCAATATGAAGATTATGACAAGAATGGGTGAAGCTGTCTTAGAGGAGCTTGGTGAAGGTGATTTCGTTCCGTGTCTCCATTCCGTGGGTGCACCTCTTGAAGAAGGCCAGAAAGATGTGTCATGGCCATGCAACCCTGATAATAAATATATTGTGCATTTCCCGGAGGAGAGAAGTATCTGGTCTTATGGTTCAGGTTATGGAGGTAATGCACTTCTGGGCAAGAAATGTTTTGCCCTACGTATTGCCTCGGTAATGGCGCGGGATGAAGGCTGGCTGGCAGAACACATGCTGGTTATGGGCATTACTTCTCCTGAAGGAGAAAAGAGATATATTGCTGCTGCATTTCCAAGTGCATGTGGAAAAACAAATCTTGCAATGCTCATTCCGACCATTCCCGGGTGGAAGATCGAGTGTGTGGGAGATGACATAGCCTGGATGAAGTTTGGGGCTGATGGGCGGCTTTATGCCATAAACCCTGAGGCCGGGTTCTTTGGCGTAGCCCCTGGAACATCCATGCAGTCAAATGAAAATGCCATGCATTCACTTGCAAAAAATTCTATTTTTACTAATGTTGCCTTAACCCCTGATGGAGATGTCTGGTGGGAGGAGATGACAGAAGAGCAGCCTGAAAAGCTTACAAGCTGGCTGCATGAAGAATGGTATCCAGGCTGTGGAAAGAATGCGGCACATCCCAATGCCCGTTTTACAGCGCCCATATCCCAGTGCCCTATTGTTGACAAAGCATGGGATGATCCCAATGGTGTGCCGATTTCAGCAATTTTGTTTGGCGGCAGACGATCCTCAGTTGTTCCGCTGGTGCATGAGTCCTTTAACTGGAGACACGGGGTTTTCCTTGGTTCAATCATGACCTCTGAAAAGACTGCAGCAGCAGCAGGAAAGGTTGGAGAGCTGAGAAGAGATCCTTTTGCCATGCTTCCATTCTGTGGTTATAATATGGCTGACTATTTTGCACACTGGCTCAGAATGGGGGAAAAAGAGGGTGCAAAACTGCCAAGGATTTTTTATGTTAACTGGTTCAGAAAGGATGATGAGGACAAATTTTTATGGCCCGGCTACGGTGAAAACAGCAGGGTCCTGAAATGGATTTTTGAACGTGCTGCCGGAAAGGCTGAAGCTGTGAAAACACCAATCGGTTATATTCCTGAGGAAAGTGACATTAATGATCCGCCGAACCTGAATGTTTCCGGTGATGCCTTGAAAGAGCTTTTAAGGGTTGATGTGAATGACTGGAAAAAGGAGATACCTGGAATTAAAGAACATTTCAGTGGATTTGAGGACAGGCTTTCCGGGGTGCTGTGGGAAGAACTGAAGGCGCTGGAGGAACGGTTAAACAAGTAGTGGTTCTTTTTTGACGGATGTCTGGAAAGATTTTTCAGAGGTTTTGTGATATAATCTCAGGTTAGGGGAAATTCTGTTTCTTCCCAGAGTTTTAGACTTGTAAAGCATCTCATCAGCCTTATGTAAAAGCATGTTTTTGCTTGTGCCTTTTTTATAAACCGAAACACCAAAACTTGCGGTTACATTAATTGTCCTGTCGCAGACAGTTATCTTCAGATTCTCTATGATTTTTCTGAGACGCTCTGCTAACTCTATTGCCTTTGCAAACTTGGTTTCAGGGAGCACCAGGATGAATTCTTCCCCTCCATATCTTGCAAGATAATCTCCTTTTCTTATTGCCGAGAGAACGCACTTTGAAACAGCCTGTAAAACAGCATCTCCTGCCTTGTGACCATAAGTATCATTGGTTTTTTTAAAGTGGTCCATGTCAAACATTATGACCGAAAGATCAGAGCAGTGTCTTTCTGTGTTTGCCAGATCATGGGCCATGTGTTCATTCAGGGCACGCCTGTTATAGCAGTGTGTAAGGGGATCAATAAATGCAGCGTTTTTAAGTTTTTCAAGGTTGATGAAGCTTGAAATGGATGTAGAAACTGTTTTAAAAATTATATCCAGAAGTTCAGTGTGGTAATGAAGCATCATCCTGCCCGGCAGCATATAGAGTACGGCCAGGGTCTGGTTGTCCATTATTCTGTAAGAGATAACATTTTCATAATTGATGCTGGACAGAACGTGATTTTTGTTCTCTGGTGAACTGTTGAAACACCGAATATTGTAATACAGCTCCTCCCGGGAAAAATCTTTTTTTACAAGGTTAATGACAGCCATATTATCTGTTTCCGGGTTTGACCATATGTTCACACCGCCGTTATACTCGCTGTCATATACTGCAAAGGCGAAGAACTTACAGTTAAGTGTGCTCCACAGGCAGCGGGATGTCTGATAAATAATGCTGTCAATATCCTCTGTCCGGCTGATGGTGATCAGATAGCTGTTTAGAGTTTTATGGTCCAGCCCCCGGGCTATTCTATACCCAGCCTGAAATAAAGCCAGAGTGCTTTTATAAAATCTTTTAAATGTTTTCATGGCATCATCCTCTGCAGTTAAACCCGGAATTTGCAGTTCCGATTTCAGCGGGACTGCAAATTCCGGGTTTACAACATGCAATTGGGATGCCATATATTTTTTTGATTAAATTTCAAGATGTTGTATGATTTTGTTTTAGCTGGGGGGTATGAAAAGGCAAAAATTGCCGCAGTTTCAGGTGTTCCGGGGTTTGATTTTTGACGGTGACTGGATTTTCTCAATTACCCATTTCTTCAGGACTTCAAACACGAGATCCCTCTTAATCGGCTTGGGAATATAGTCGCTCATTCCAGAGGCCAGACATTTTTCACGATCCCCTTTCATGGCATTTGCTGTCATTGCAATAATAGGTATTTTTGAAAATCCCTTTGAGCGCAACATTTTAGTAGCGTCAAGTCCGTTTAACTCCGGCATCTGGACATCCATCAGGATAATATCGTACTTTTCCGGTTCTGATATGAATTTGTCAACAGCTTCCCTGCCGTTATTGGCAACATCAACTCTGTAACCGGCTTTGGTAAGCAGCTTTTCGGCAAGTTTCTGGTTAACAGGGTTATCTTCTGCTAATAGTATTGAGGTTCCATGTTTGGCGTCTTCGCTCATTGAATACTGTGTAACAAATTCAGCTGTCCCCTCCTTTTTCTGCTCTTTGTCAACTGATTTACACAGGAGCCGTTCAATCATCTTTAATAATTTTATCCGTTTGACAGGTTTTGGCAGGTAACCGTTAAACCCTGATTCCCTGCATTTTTTTGTACCGTCATTTGTAGAAGATGTAAACGCAAGCATGGGCACTTTATTACCAAACATCGAACGTATTTTTTTTGCCACTTCATAGCCACTCATTCCAGGCATTACTATATCAAACACACAGATGTCAAAGGGATCGTTGGCAGCAAAAGAATCCTGAACTGCTTTTAAAGTTTCTTTTCCGTTTAGACAGCTGTGTACTCTCATGCCTGCCAGTTCGAGAATGTGAGTTAAAATTTCAATATTAGCGTTGTTGTCATCTGTAATAAGAATTTTCTTCCCTGAGAGAGATATTGGCTCAAATCGCTTTGTTTGTTTGTGCTCAGTATGCCTGAGGCGCAGTGTGAAATGAAATGTGCTCCCCTCACCCTGTTTGCTTTCAGCCCATACATTTCCACCCATAAGATTGGCTATTTTTTTGCATATGGAAAGTCCAAGGCCTGTACCACCGTATTTTCTTGTGGTTGAGCCGTCTGCCTGCTGAAACAGGTCGAAAATGGAATCAAGCTTGTCTTCGGGAACACCGATTCCTGTATCCCTGACCTTTGAGTGTATCAGGAATGTGTCATTGGATTCCTCCTCAACATCAAGGCATAATTCTATCTCTCCGGAATCTGTAAATTTTGCAGCATTACCCATCAGGTTGACAAGAACCTGTCTGAAACGGTGGGGGTCACCCTTTGCTTTGGCAGGAAGATTGTCACTGATTCTGCACAGAAGTTCAACGTCTTTGTTTCCGATTCTGGGGCGGATCAGTTCGCAAACATCATATGCAAGAACTTCCATGTCAAAGTCAATCTCTTCAAAATCTATTTTCCCAGCTTCAATTTTTGAAAAATCAAGTATATCATTTATCAGGGACAGGAGGGCTTCACCACTCCTCTTAATGATTCTGGCATAATCCCTTTGCTCTGTGTCAAGCTCGGTATCCAGAAGCATATCCGTGAATCCGATCACACCATTCATGGGAGTACGTATTTCATGGCTCATGTTAGCCAGAAAGTTGCTTTTTGAATGATTTGCGGCTTCCGCAGCATCCTTTGATTTTACAAGTTCCAGCTCATTTTTTTTCTGTTCAGTAATGTCCCTGACAATTCCAAAAGACCCTGTTCTTTCTCCCTTATTGTTATAAACAAACACAATATTCTGGTTGACAGGTATAATTTTATTTTCCCTGTTTATTATGTAGGTTACCCAGTTTGATATTTTTCCATTCTCATGAAGCTCAGCAACCTTTTCCCATGTTTCATCAAAAAAAGCATCATTAATAGTAATCAGCTCTCCTGTAGTAGATTCATAAGTCCCGTTTTTGGTAATAGAGAAATTATACGTTTGCTTTCCTTTTACCTCTTCTTCAGAGCGGCCTATCATTGTGAGATAAGCCTTGTTCGGATTAACAATTTTTCCCTTATTGTCAGTAAAAATAATCGGGTCCAGCGAGGAATCTATGAGGCTTATCAACTGGTCCCTGGTTTCCTGTAATTGCTGAACAGCTCTGTTTCGTTCGTCAATACCTTTACGTAATTTTTTGTTGGTTGCATCAAGCTCGGCTTGATTTTTTATCAGTTTTTCTTCTGCCTGCTTCCGTTCGTTCAGCTCCTCATTTATTTTGACACTTAAATTGCGTATGTGACCTACTATAGCTCCAAGTATTATAAGGCCGATTGTTCCGGGAATTCCTGCTCCGTGAGTAAACAGCCTGTCTGTCCAGTTTATCCCGACAAACATATACATTAAAATATTTGCTGGTAAGCTTATAATTGCTGCCAGTAAGGCCGGCAAAAATCCAAAGAACCATCCAATGGCTAATACCGGCAGTATGGCGCACATTGACATGCCGCGCCCGGAATGTGAAGCTAAAAAGACAAAACCGAAAAAATAAGCTGTGAGTGAAAAAAAGGTTACCAGTATGCGTGTTATGGAACTGTTTTGCAATACTGATTTCAGTGGTACTGCGGGCCTTCTGGTGGATGATTTGGTCTTGCAGTTATCCTGTTGTTCATCACTGTCGGCTTTTTCCCTGTTCGCCCGTGTCTTGTTGTTGTGTAGTTTATTGTTTGGGGTTAATTGAAAAGATATCATAATGAGCTGAATTGAGCTGTTTGTTAAGTATTAGTAAAATGACAATACAACCGAAACGTTTTTTGTCAATTTAAGCTTAATCTGCGTTTGAATGCTTTGTTATCGGCATATGATCTGTTTTGCTTAAATTATTTTGCATTTGTCTGTGGAAATTGTGCTGTTTTCAGTGCTTTTCAAGCTCATGGAAAAAAAGATTGTTTGGTTCTGTTATAGTAGCCAAATTTAAGTTCGGGATATTCTTTGCCAATTATATTCTTTGCCTTTTTTATCCCAATGCCGGGTTCAGAAGGAATTTCCATGGATTTAAGATAAAAATCAGGGTCAATATTAAGGTTCTTGAAATGGATAAGGTTTGGCTGAGTTTTTTTTATCAGATTCATCATGGCATCAATTTCTGTCTCCTGATCTGTAATTCCAGGGAATATCAGATAATTAATCATGGTAAAAACACCGTGTTCACGGGCAATTCTTATTGATTCCAAGACATCTTCAAAACAATAACCTCGTGGCTGGTAATATCTGTTGTAGATCTCTTTTCTTGCGCTGTTAATACTGATGCGGATGCTGTCAAGACCGCTTTTACAAACAGCACTTATCCCTTCCGGAACGCTTCCGTTTGTATTCAGGTTAATGGTTCCTTTTCCGGTTTTGTTTCTGATGGCAGAAACAGACTCTGATATTGTTTTCCACTGCATAATAGGTTCACCTTCACATCCCTGGCCGAAACTGATTATAGCGTCCCGGGCATCATTCAGATGCCGTATAAAAGGATCGGTAATTTCATGGACATAAGGAACAAAGCTGATTCTTTCCTGAGGGGCAGTGCATCCTCCATCAGGTTGAAGCGAGATGCAGCCCAGGCAGCCTGAGTTGCACACAGGGCTTGTTGGAATTGGTGCCTCCCACCGTCTGAAAAAAAAGTTTTTTGCTGCAAAGCAGTGGTATTCCAGAGCACACCTCTCGAGGTGTTTTACCAGCCTGTTACAGGGGAATTCACTGATGCGTTTTTTTACCTCAGGCAGCAGTATCCTGTCGTCAAAGTTGTCAGGGGCCCAGCGAAAGTTGTTGTCAATTTCAAAAGCAGGCACACAATATTTTTCGTTGGCAAAACCAACCGCGCTGTAAGCCCACATGGGAAGTGTGTAATTTTTTTTACTGTAGTCCATGGAGGGCAAAAGCTGACGCACCCATCCCTGCTGTATGAATGCAGAAACAGCATTGCATTTAATTTTTTTCTGCCCGATTTTTGTCTCAGTTAACAATACAAAGCATTTTTTTTCAGGATCATAGCCGTATGGAGGGCAGTTGGGGTGGTAATAAAGCCTGCTCATTTCAGGCAGGTCAGCCAGGTCAACCGGATCTGGTTGAACCATAAAAGAACCATTGCAGCCTGCCATCTCAAGCCATGGATGGTCGTATATGTTGCCTTCCTCGTCTGCAAACAGCATTTTTGGTTTTTTTGTCATGCCTTTCCCTCTTGTAATATAAATACCACAATGATTTTAATCCGAAATTTGCAATTAAAGCTGAAACCATCCGTTGCTTTTGATAACATTGTCTTGCGGGATGTGTCAACATGGTTTAAAAATACCTTGACAGGAATTTTCTTTTGTGGATTAAATAAAAATTTTATATGCTATAATTATTAGTTAAAATTGATGAAGTAAAACAGCAAAATTGTTGTGAGAAAGAACCCGAACAGAGATGAAGAACAGGTTTGCTTTTCTTGTTATAGCACCAAAAACTGGTGCTCAAAAAAGGTTTTCCATTAATAAATACTTAATGTACAGTATACTAATATTTTTTTTGCTTTTTCTGTGCAGTGGAATTATTGGTGCCTGGAAGTACAGGGAGAATATGGTAATCAGGAAAAAATACCTGTTGCTTGAGGCAAAAAAAGGACAGCTGGAGACTGTTGCAAGAAACGTTAAGGAAATTGAAAAGGAGGAATCAGCTATCAGGGAATTGCTGGGATTGGAAGATATTGAGACACAGAAAAAGGCTCCCTGAGGGTTTTTCTGTGCCTCAGCAAAACAACCAAAATTTATAAGGAGGGTTTATTTGATTTATGGCAATGTTTAAAAAGGATACTGATTTAAACAGGCTTGATACACTTGTTGGGAACGGAACTATATTTGAAGGCACTCTGACTTCTAAAGAGAGCATTTGTGTGGAGGGGACAGTCAGGGGAAGAATTATTTGTGAGGGGAGCGTTATAATAGGAGAAAAGGGCAAAGTAGAAGCTGATGTGTTTGCTGACACAGTACTTATTGGTGGTGGGGTGAATGGCAATATTGTTGCAAAAACCAAGCTTGAAATTACAACTAACGGTAAGCTTACGGGTGATATCAAAACCGGAAGTTTAATAATTGCTGAAGGTGTTCTGTTTGAAGGTAAATGCCAGATGATAACTGACGAGCATGAGATACAGCAGGACTCTGAGGGTCCTTCAGGCATGGACAGTGATGAAATACAGGTTCAGTAAACTTTCAGTGAGTTCGCTGCATGAAATATATAAAAAAATTCAAGGCTTGATGTTATAAAACAATACAGTATAATGCTTCGCAACTGAAGATCCTCGGAAGGGCTTCTTTATACATTTTTTTCTATTTTTTCATTAACGCTCATTTTTTCCTTGACATTTTTATATGATTTTGGTATATTTTAAAGTTGATACCTGAATCAATACCCAAACTTTATTACTTTATTGTATCCTGCGGAGTATAGAGAGGTATTTACTTCAGGAATCAAACCTTAGCCTTCCCCTGTAAAAAAGGGGTCATGGAATGAAAGAAGAATGTTTGCTGAAGCACTGATTGCTTTTTATGTAACTTTGCTTACCCGTCAGGAGAATTTTGTTGTTTTTTTTTAGCCCCGATCCATGGGGGTGGTAGTTCCGGTTTTTGGATGCAGCTTTTGCCTGTTTTTGGAGTCATGGCATTAAATTTGCATCTTCTTATTAAAGGAAACAGTGAAATTTTCCTAAAAGAATAAATTAATCATGAATAAAAAAGAAATATTAAAACAAACAATATTCATACTTATTTTCATAGCTCTTGCTGCTAATACAGTCATGACCTGCATGTTAGCTGTCTGGATTAATGAGGATAGAGCCTCGCTCAAAAATGTTCAGGCTGACATCAGGGATCTGAAAAAAACCGTGGAGATGGAAATAAAATTGAGGGAGGATCTGTTTTCCCAGCTGAAAAAATCAGCACAACTTTTAAAAAAATATAATCCGCGGCTTCATTATGTTACGGCACTCAGGTATGCATACAAAATATATGAGTGCAGTGATGAAGACGTTTCAATGGATATTTTGACAGCGCTTATTGTTGTAGAATCAAGCGCAAATTACAGAGCTGTTAGTAGAAAAGGGGCATTAGGCCTTACACAGGTTATGCCCAAAATCTGGAGATGTGACAGAAGCGCATTAACTGATCCATATAAAAATATTGAGATTGGCTCATCGATACTAAAATATTATATCAGCCGCCATGGACTTATGGGAGGCCTTAGTGCGTATAACAGCGGAAAGAAAAACCGTTCTCTCCGCTATGCTAAAAATATTGTTAAAATAGCAGAAAAGCATTTTTATAACGATTCAAAATATTTGACATCTGTTTTTAATTTGTTATACTTATAAAGTAACAGCAGGGACGTAAGCGGATTGCCAGGCAAGAGATGTTTATTTTGCGCAATCCGATTTTTTTTAGTCTGGCACCGGAAAATGAAAAAGAGATCTAAGATACCACGAAATTCCGGTTGGAAATTATAGTTGGCGGGGACAAAAGATTTCCGCAATCTGAAGGGAGGATAAAAAATGATATGTGAGACCACAAAAAAAGGTGAGGAATGTTTCTTTATGAGTGGTGAAGGATGCGGTTACAATGGTGGTACCTGTTATCCAGTAGTTGAACAGTGTGAAGGATGTTCAAAAACCAGAGAATTTTCTGATGGTAAATACTGTACAGCTTATCCGCAGCCTGAGTACAAATGGAAAAATTCTTCCTGTAACTTTGCTACTCATGTGAAGGCTGAAGTAAAGAAAGAACAGGTTGTCAATGCGCTGAAAGCATCCAAAAGAAAGGCTGCCGGGAAGTTGTAGATCCGGGTATAAGTGGATAAAAACTGAACTGTCAGTAATTTGACAGCCGTAGAACAAAACCCTCGCTTAAAACAGGCGCGGGTTTTTGTTTTTAAGCATAGCTGTGCAAGCCTGAAAGCAGGTAATTAACCCCTAAGAAAGTAAATATTACTGCAAGAAAACTGCAGGCTGAAAGTATGGCTGCTTTTTTTCCTTTCCAGCCCCTTGTAAACCTGGCATGGAGAAAAGCAGCGTAAACAAACCAGGTAATCAGAGACCATGTTTCTTTTGGGTCCCAGGTCCAGTAGCTCCCCCATGCGTAGTTTGCCCAGACAGCACCGGTAATGATTCCCACACTGAAAAGCAAAAATCCTATTGCTACGGTTTTATAAGTAATCTCATCAAGTGCTTCAAGGGTTGGGAGGAGTTCTTTATGGTCAGGGGCTGATGAGTCTGCCCTGGTCTTTTTTTTATATTTAAAAAGATATGCAATGCTTGAAGCAAAGGATACGGCAAAAGCGGAATACCCGAAAAAGCAGGTTAAAACATGAAAAGTAAGCCAGTTGCTTTGCAGTGCTGGAATGAGAGGATCAATCCTGTCGCTCATATTAGGGGACAGGGACGCATATGCCATGCAAATTCCGATTATGGGAAAAACCAGAGCACCAAGGGTTTTCATCTTGTACCGGTATTCCATTATAAAATAGATGATTACGGTGGTCCAGGACAGAGAGACAAGGGCTTCATAGAGATTTGCCAGAGGTATATGTCCATACCCAATCTGATAAGATTCATACCATCGTAAGCCCAGTCCCGCAGTATGGAGAAGAAATCCTATGACCGCAACCGCAGTAATAATATAGCCATACTTTTTATTTCTGAAAAAAAGGTAGCAAAAATACAGAACCATACATAACATGTAAGTTAGTGTGGCAAAGCCGATAAACTTTGAACTCAGCATTTCATTTCCCCTATTGATTTTAATTCGTTAAAAAGCCTGTCAAAATCTTTTTTAAAGGCATCTTTGTTTTTATTGCTTGTTCCAGCCAACATTATTTTATGTGTCCCGCCCTGTTCTTCCACGGTCATCCATACACGGCGATGTGAGGTAAAGAATGCAAGGCACATACCAATAGTAATAAGTGTGCAGCCTAACCAGACCACCCATATCCCGGGATCCCTTGTTATCTGGAGTCCTGTATAGTACTTGGGAAAAAGTTTTACAAAAGTAAAAACATAGGGGCTGTCAGGTTTTTTATGAAAGTCAGGGAATTTGGAAAATACCCAGGTGCTGTAAGGCTTTTTGCCTTCAGGGAATACTGTCAAAAGAAGAGCAGGATTGTTTGGCTTTGAAGATCGGGATACGGGTTGGCCCTTGTCGTTCATTGCAAAATCAGGAATTAGTCTGTTTACTTTAACGGTATCTTTTGTGCCGTCAATTGTGACGCGCTGCCCGGCTTTAACATGGTAATTTTTCTGCTCAGCGGAATTCCTCTTCTTAATCCCCAGGATAACTTCCCCGCGGCTGCCTGCTCCTTCTCCATAACTGGACTGATAAAAATATACCCCCTTGTAGATAAGAGGATCGTTTACTTCAATAACCTTGGTTAGCACCTCTTTCCCGTTTTCAATTACTGTAAGAGAGCTTTTATAATCTTTTGGCATATTTGTTCTGTCATAAAATGTGACTTCAAATTTATTGCAGCGGATTTCAAAAGGGAGTGTTTTTTGCTTATAGGATTTTCTCAATGTGACTATGCCTGATGTATCGCCTTCAAAAAGCTGCATAAAGCCCTGGAATCCAAGCGTTCCAAGAAGCGTACCGATAATAATTATAACCATCCCGAGGTGCGTGAGATAAAAAGCAAGGTAGGAAAAACGCCCTTTCTCAGAAAAAAAATAGTTTTTTCCTGCCTTTTCCACTGTTTCAGGTTTTTTCAGGAAAACCTCAAGTGCCTTAACAAGACCCTTTGCCTTTTCCTGATTGAATGTTTTAAATGTAATTTTTTTAAAGCACAAAAGGTTCTCGGCATCACGTTCATCTATCGCTGTGTCAGATTTGGAAATAAATTTAAGAACTCTTGGCAGTCTGTTAAGAGAACATGCAATCATGTTAGCTGTGAATGCTGTCATTAAGAAAGTAAACCACCATGCATGGTACAGATCTATACAGTTGGTTGACTTGAGGAACTCATACGTTGATCTGCTGTACATGCGCAGATATTCATTTTCTGCTAAATTTTGTGGAATGACTGTTCCGATAATGCAGACAATGGATAAGACAATAAGTAAAGCTATGGTCAGTTTTACTGAAATGAAAAACTTCCAGATTATGTTAAATACATTTTTCCTTTTCTGATCAGGCATTTTGTTTCAATCCTAATTTATTGGTTGCACTAACTGCTGAAAATTTTATTTTCTAATTAATATTGATTCCTCCCCACTGTTTCCGTAGGAAATTAACAGACTTTATCGGGTAATGCAACTGAATAGTTAATTTTTTTTTCAAAAATGTTGACATTACCAGACACTTTTTGTTATTACGTGTCAGCGCAGTCAGCAATAAACCAACAGACATGGGGAGCACATTGAAGAAGTTTTTTTTATATTTAATCCTGGGTCTTGTGCTGTTTGGCCTGCCCTTTCTTGCCTATACATCCGAAGAGTATGGGAGGCAAAAACAGACGGTAAAAAAGGATATCCCGAAGAAAGCGGACATTGTTTTGAATGCTGAGGCAGGGCAAAAATAAACAGCAGCTTAACAAAAACCTGGCAGTTGTGGTTTTAGAAGTTACCGGCATATTCTGCTGCCTGCTTCATAACTCCAACAGCATGTTTTATCCTTCCAGGTTCTTCAAAACCGTATGACAACCTGAGCTGTCTTTTTCCCTTTTGAACAAGGTCTCCTTTTGGATCTACACAGAATTCGCCCGGCACATAAATAACCCTTGGGTGTTTATCTTTTTCCGGGCCGTCAATATCAGGTATGCCTGTTGTGCGTGCAAGATAACGGAAAAAGGCAGACCCTTCTACTGTACTGGTTTTTCTGAAAGTTAAATAAAAATAAAATCCTGCTTTTCCTCCGCAGCATTCTGCAAGAAATCTGCCTAACTGCTCCTCAATACATTTTTTCACCTGTTTTGCCTTTTCCCTGTAACCATGATTTACTTTTTCAATCTGGAGAAGGACCTGATTGTCAAGTAAATAGCTTGTTATTTCCTGTGTAATAAGAGGAGCGCTGAACCCTGTATCACTTGTTTTTTGAATCATTGCCCGCAGGAAAGGTCCATCACAGCCGATCATATAGCCTATCCTTAATGCAGGTGAGAGAATTTTCGACAGGGTTCCAATCTCATACACCAGATCGGCTTTATCATAAAGCAAAGCAGACTGCAAAGGCTTTACGGCTTCATCATGTACCAGATCTTCATAGGCTTTATCAACAATTAAAGGTACTTTTCTTTTCAGCTCTTCTGATAATTTGCTGACTACCCATACCAGCTCAGCTTTCCTCTTGTTTGATAAAATGCAGCCTGTGGGGTTGTTAATACTTACAACGTAAAAAAAGCTGATTTTATTTTTTCTGTTGCCCAGCTTCTTTAGTTTTTCAGTCAAAAGGTCAGTCTGAATACCATCCTGATCCTCGGGAACAGCTAAAACTTCAAAACCCATCCTCTCCAGGTAGTTACAGTAGATATAATACATGGGGTCGGAAGTAATTACTATCCCGGGCTTCAGCACGTGAGCAGTTCCTTCAAGAAGGCTTGTAGCACCGTTTGGGCCGATTATAATTTCTTTTTTATCAAGAATTTTTTCAGTAAGCCCGCCCACTTTATTCTGGAGATAAAATTTTCTGACAGACTCTATCAGGTTTGGTGAACCCTGAGGGCCTCCGTAATTTAGAGCGGCCCTGTATTTTTCAGGCAGTGCAAGAACTTCCCTCATCGATTTTAAAATGAGATCTCTGGGGATTGTTTGCTCATTGACATAACCGACCCCGAGGTTGATATCTTTTGCCTCCCTGAAGTCAGCTGCAAACTCAGCCATCATTCTGTTTACCGGGGAAGGGGTGCATGAAGCCTTCCCGTATTCAGATAATAAAAAGTCCGGAAGTTTCATCATCATGTTTTTTAGATTACAATATCATGGGAATCATGTCAATTCACCCCCTCCAACAGCCTGGTTTGTTCAAACCCTGATGAACCAGTGCTGCCGATACATACCATAGAGAATAAGCCACCAGAAGCACAGGTAGCAGATGGAAAAAACAAATGATCCATGCGCGGGGCCTGCCCAGGGCAGGAAAACTGTTTTATAGAGCCAGGTGCTGACAGTGCTGCTGTGAGGATTTGAACCCATATGGACTTTATATAAAATGCGTGACATCACACCAGAACCAACAAAAAAAAGAATGGAATTTAGTCCTATTATTTCCAAAGGCCATCCCAGGGTGCGCCAGTTCATGACCTCTATTGCTTCAAAACATGCAGACATAACCAATAAAGCCCAGCCTGAAGTAAAAACCACATACGAGCTTGTCCACAAAGACTTGTTGATTGGGAAAACAAGCCCCCACAGATACCCTGTGACCAGGCAGATCAGGCCGGACAGAAACAGTTTAAAGCTGGTTTTTGATCTGACCGGCTGGACACGAATCCACCTACCTGCCAGGTACCCTGAAAGAACCGTGACTGAGGCAGGCAGGGTGCTCAGGAGTCCTTCCGGGTCAAACTTTCCTTCACGGTACATGTGCGCTGGCCCAAGGATGAGATGATCAAGGTAAAATATCAGGTTGCCTTCAGGAGACAGGCTGCCTGCCCCACAGCCTGGAAGCGGTACTAAGAACATTACAGCCCAGTACCCTCCCAGGATCACTAAAGCCATCACCAGGAGTTTTATTGATGATAAATTCAAAACTGCAAAACCTGTCAGCAAATAAGCCAGGCTGATGCGTTGCAGAACACCCATTATCCGAAGGGAGCAAAAGTTTAGGGGTAAACCGCTTTGAACGGATTCAAGAGCCAGTGACAGGCAGTTTAGAAACAACCCCAGTGTAAAGAGAATGGCGCTTCTTTGAATAATGTGCAGATAGATCTGCACCCTGTTTTTTCTGATGACTTCGGTCTGCTTTGCGATTGAGAATGACAGGGAAGTACCAACAATAAAAAGAAAGAAGGGGAAAATAAGATCAGGCGGGGCACAGCCATGCCATCTGGCATGAATCAGGGGTACATACATCTGCTGCCAGTTTCCCGGATTATTGACTATAATCATCCCTGCTAATGCCAACCCACGAAAAACATCAATAGATGCCAGGCGAGGGATTTTGTTGTCGTGATTTTGATATTTTATCTGTTTCATTTTAACAACTTGCGTTGTGGAAGCAATAATCCCACTACAGCACATATAATTTGGCATAAAATTTTCCCTGTCAAGTAAAGAAATATTGTTGTTTTTAATGGAGGATGTTATTATTAATGTTAATGAACTCAGTAAATCAGGAGAAAAAACCGGCTTAATTAATCAACTTATATGACAGACAGGAGAAAAGCATGGATGGTTGGGCAGGAACCATATTGCGTGTGGATCTGAGCAGTGGACTTATAGAGAGGCAACCCCTTGAAGACTATTTGTGTCTTGATTATGTGGGAGGAAGGGGAATCAATTCAAGGATTCTTTTTGAAGAAACAGGTCCTGAGACCGAGCCTCTTTCCCCGGAGAACCGGTTGATATTTGCCTCAGGACTTCTTTCCGGCACATCAGCGCCATGTGCAGCAAGGTTTACTGTAACGGCAAAATCTCCTTTGACAGGTATTTTAGGGGATGGAAACGGGGGAGGGTATTTTGGTCCTGCACTGAAAAGAGCTGGTATTGACCATATTGTATTCACAGGAAAGGCTGACAAACCTGTTTATCTCTGGATTGATAACGGGAAAGCAGAAATCAGGCTGGCTGGCCACCTTTGGGGTAAAAACACAAGGCAAACCGAAACTATCATTAAGGATGAGCTTGGGGACAGAAGAGTAAGAGTTGTATCCATTGGACAAGCCGGAGAAAATCTTGTAAGGATAGCAAGCATTATTCAACAGGAAAGGTCTGCCTCCAGGACAGGAGTTGGTGCGGTAATGGGTTCCAAGAATCTGAAAGCAGTAGCGGTCAGAGGCTCACAGGAGATAAAGCTTTTCAACCCGGATGGATTTAACCGGTTAGCCAGGGACCTTCATAAGAAAATAGCCTCTTCACCTGCCTTTGACAGCTTCCGAAAATACAGCGGGATAGCTGGTGTTGTGCCCACCAACAGGGCAGGTTTTCTGGCTGTAAAAAATTTCAAGAAAGCAGGGGAGTTTGAAGGGATTGGAAATTTTGATGCCCGGACTGTTGCTGATCAGTTTTATCAGGGGAATAAACC